>DAIPXW010000001.1:0-26223 GCA_036783075.1 Candidatus Dormiibacterota bacterium
GTGGCTCCTTGCTCCGCTCCTCCGGGACCCACTGCGTGAACATCGAGAAGATGTGCTTGCCCTCCGGCGCCAGCGTCTTGTCGAACACGGTCGGGATGACCCCGTCGACAAAGGGCCGCGTCGCCGCGCGCCCGCTCCGCGCCTCCTGGAAAGCCGTCTCCGCGTAATCCGTGGAAAGGCACAGCTCGACGGAGCCGGTGTGGTGCTCCTGCTGGTTCGTTCCGGGGATGGTCGTGAAGTTGGGCAGCTCCGCCAGCGCCAGGTTGATCTTGACGACGCCGCTCCGGGACTTCCAGTTCTCGATGTCGCGGACGAAGTCGGGCGGCAGCTCCTTGCGTTCGATCTGGTGGAGGAAAGTGATCTTGGGGTGGATCGCGGTCACGAGGATCGGGGCTTTCAGCTCACGCCCGTCTGACAGGACGACGCCTTCCGCCTCGCCGTTCCGGACGAGTATGTGATCGACCTTGGCGTTGGTCTGGATGGTCGCCCCGAACTCCTCGGCGGCGCGCCGGCACGCATCGGCCACGGCGCCCATGCCGCCCTCGGCAAACCCCCAGTTCCCGAGGTGACCATCACCCACGTCGCCGATCGAGTGATGGGCCATGACGTAGGCGGTGCCCGGCTCGTCCGGGCCGGCCCAGGTCCCGATGATGCCGTTCACAGACAGGCTCGCCTTGACCTCCTCCGACTCGAACCAGTCGTCGAGCAGGTCGGTGATGCTCATCGTCATCAGCCGGGTGAGATCGCCGATCTTTCGCGGGCCGAGGCCGCGCAGCTTCCAGGCGAGGCGGCCCTGCGCCATGAGGTCCCCCGGCTTCATCGAGCCGAGGCGGGGCGGCACCGTCATGAGCAGCGGGCCCATCACCTTCGCCAGGTCGCCCAACCACGCGTCCCACCTCGGCATCGCTTCCGCGTCCTTCTTCGAGTAGCGGGAGACCTGGTCGTGGTTGCGCTTGGCGTCGTCCGCGAACAGCATCAAGGAACGTCCGTCGGGCCACGCCTGGAAATACGGTCCCATCGGAAACACCTTGTAGCCGTGGCGGACCAGGCTAAGGTCGCGAATGATCGTGTCGGGCATCAGGCTCATCACGTATGAGTAGGTCGTGACCTTGAACTCGGGCGCCTCTGGCCACGGCTGGTCGGTGGCCGCAGCGCCACCTGTCTTGTGCCTGGCCTCGAGCACGAGTGCCCGCGCCCCGGCCCGTGCGAGGTAGGCACCGGCGACCAGTCCGTTATGACCCCCGCCGATCACTATCGCGTCGTAGGAGTCCTGCATCTGAGCCCCTCCAGGAGGTCCTTGGGTGGCCGCCGCTTCGCAGTCACTCTAGGTCACGGGCCTGATATTCGGCAACTGCGGACGAGAAGTTCGATTTGACAAGGGTTCCCTGCAGGATTAGCTTTGGGCCTGCCCAAAGCACCGGGTTCGAGGGAGGCGCGCGTAAATGGGGTCGAGACTCTGGTCGGACGAGATCAACCGCCGTGATTTCCTGCGCGGGGGGGCCGCCCTTGGACTCGGCGGCACGGCGCTCTGGATCGCGGCGGCCTGCGGTGGGTCTCCTACGACCGGCGCGACGCAGGGATCGCCCAGCCCGCTCGTCTATCCGAAGGCCCAGATCGACGGGGATCTGAACCTGTTCAACTGGTCGCAGTACATGAACCCGGACCTGATCACCGCGTTCGCCAAGGAGTACGGCGTCAAGGTCAACACCCCTTATTTCGACAACATGGAAGACATGCTGGCGAAGCTCAACGCCGGGGTCTCGTATGACCTCACGTTCCCGACCATGGACTACGTCGACGACCTCGTCAAGGCGGGCCAGCTGCTGCCCATCGACCACACGCAGCTGACCAACTGGAAAGAGGTTCCGACCTACTTCAACGACCCCTGGTACGACCCGAAAGCGACGTACTCGGTGCCGTATGCGCTATGGACGACCGGAATCATGTGGAGGACAGACCAGGTCCAGGGCATGACAGGCTCGTGGAACGACTTCTGGCTCCAGGCCCCCAAGTACCACGACAAGATGTTCCTTCTGTACGACTTCCAGGAAGTGCTCGGGATGAGCCTGCTCCGCCAGGGACACGACATCAACTCTGGCAACAGGAGCGAGCTCGACTCGGCCGTCGCGGAGGTGCTGAAGATCAAGTCCGGCCTGCGCGGGCTGGAGACAGACGACATCACCAACACCGTCAACGGCACCGCGTGGATCCACCACGCCTGGTCGGGCGACGTCTACCAGGTCATCTCGCAGGTCAACGACCCGACCACGATCTCCTACCAGACATGCAAGGAGGGCGTTCCCACCGGCAACGACACGTTCGTCATCCCCAAGAACGCGCAGCACCCGGGGACGGCGCTGAAGTTCATCGATTACATGCTGGCGCCTGAGAATGCAGCCTCCAACGTGGGCTACTTCGGTTACCCGCAGGTCACGAACGCGGGCATCGTCGCCTACCAAAAGCTGGTGGCCCAGTACCCGTTCCTGAACATGACCCTCGACCAGGCGATCAACGGCCTGCGTGAGATCACGCCGACCGGATCCAAGAAGCAGCTCTGGGTCCAGGAATGGCGAAAGATCGTGTACGGCTAGCGCCGCGTCTTTGGCCTAGGTGACCGCCAACCGGCTCTGGCGACTTCTTCTCGCGCCGGGCGTCCTGTGGCTGGTCCTTCTGTTCGTGGCTCCGTTCGCCCTGGTGATCGCCGTGTCGCTCGCGACCACCGACTTCGTGGGGCGCATACAGTTCGGCTGGAACCCCGGAAACTACCTGGCGGTCCTGGACCCGCTGTACGTCCCCGTTCTCGTCCGGTCGGCGGTCTACGCGATCGGGACCACCGTGCTCTGTCTCTTGATCGGATACCCGGTCGCATACATGATCGCCCGCTTCGGCGGCCGGTTCCGCAACCTGCTTGTCGTCCTGATCATCCTGCCCTGGTTCGCGGACTACCTGGTGCGCATCTACGCCTGGTACGTGATCCTCGGCGATGAGGGCGTCGTCAACGGCCTGCTCCACATCATCGGGATGCCCGGAAACCCGCCCGTCATCTTCCTGAACACGTCCTTCGCGGTCGTCGGAGGCCTCGTCTATGACTACCTGCCCTTCATGATCCTCCCCATCTATGCATCCCTCGAGCGCATGGACCCGGCCCTGATCGAAGCCGGCAAGGACCTGTACGGATCTCCGGCGCAGACGTTCCTGCACGTCACCTGGCCGTCGACGGTCCAAGGCGTCATCGCGGGGGCGGTGCTGGTCGGGCTGCCGTCGGTCGGTGACTTTGCGACGGCCCAGATCCTCGGCGGCCCCAACACGTTCATGATCGGCAACCTCATCCAGGATCAGTTCACGGGCGCCGGCGACTGGCCGACCGGCGCAGCGCTGACCATCGCGTTCATGGCCCTGCTGTCGCTGACGATGATCTTCTACCTGCGGTCGGCTTCCCAACCGGCGGCGGCACCGACGTGAGCGAGCTGAGCAGGGGCATCTCGATTCAACGCGCCGAAGCCGTCCTCGAGCGGACGGCCGGAAGTGGGGCTGAAGCACCCGCGGTCGCGACGAGCCGCCGGAACCGGCCCCGGCGGGGTTTCGACCAGCCACGTTTCCTGGCGGTCTTCACGGCGCTGGTGTTCCTGTACCTCTTCGCGCCGATCGTGGTCGTGTTGGTGTTCTCGTTCAACTCCAAGCGCTCGACGCAGATATTCGGTACGTTCAGCCTGACCTGGTACCAGACCCTGTTGAACGACCAGGGCATGAAGGATTCGGTCGCCGCGAGCATCGAGATCGCGATCGGCACCATGGTGGTCGCCACAGCCCTCGGCACGCTGCTCGCGTTCGGCCTGGTCCGCGCACGGTCACGACTCAACCGGCCCTCGGACGTCCTCATGCTCCTCAACCTGGTCAGCCCTGAGATCGTTACCGCGATCGCCCTTCTGCTCGTCTTCACGCAGCTCGGGCTGACCCTCTCCGTGACGACCGTCGTCCTGGGCCATATCACGTTCTCGATCGCCTACGTGGCGATCATCGTCCGGGGGCGGCTCGCGACGTTCAATACAGAGGTGGAGGAGGCCGCCCTTGACCTGGGGGCGACGAACGTCCAGGCGATGCGACTGGTCACCCTGCCGCTGCTGTGGCCGGCCATCATCGCTTCGGGCATGCTCGTTTTCGTGATGTCGTTCGACGATTTTGTGACCAGCTACTTCCTGACTGGAACCCAGGTCGCCCCGCTGCCGGTGCGCATCTATTCGATGATCCACTTCGGCGTCACGCCGGAGATCAACGCCATCGGGACCCTCATGATGGTGACCACGATCACCATCGTCCTCGCGGCCCTTGCCATTTACGCGCGCCAGCAGCGGGCTCGCCTGTCGTTCCTGGCGGAATGAGCTCGAACGACGCGTTCACCGTCCGGCTCGACGGGGTGATCAAGCGATTCCACCAGCTCACCGCCGTGAACAACCTCAACCTTCAGGTGGCCCGCGGCGAGTTCTTCTCGATGCTCGGGCCCTCGGGTTGCGGCAAGACCACCACGTTACGGATCATCGCGGGCTTCGAGCAACCCGACGAGGGTGAGGTGTTTCTCGAAGGGAAGCCTGTCGCGAACACTCCTCCCTACCGGCGAAACGTCAACACCGTTTTCCAGAGCTACGCGCTTTTCGAGCACCTGACCGTGTGGGACAACGTCGCCTTCGGTTTGAAGCGAAAGCACGTCCCGGAAGCGGACATCCGCAAGCGCGTCGGCGACATGCTCGATCTCGTCCGCCTCAAACCGAAGGCGACCGCCCGGCCCCGGCAGCTCTCGGGCGGCCAGCAGCAGCGCGTCGCCCTTGCCCGGGCGCTCGTCAATCTCCCCGCGGTCCTACTGCTTGACGAACCGCTCGGCGCCCTCGACCTGCAGCTTCGCAAGCAGATGCAGATCGAGCTCAAGCAGATTCAGCGCGCGGTCGGCATCACGTTCATCTACGTGACCCACGACCAGGAAGAGGCGCTCACCATGTCGGACCGCATCGCCGTCATGAACGAGGGAGTGCTGCAGCAATGCGGGTCGCCGGAGGAGATCTACGAGCAGCCGGCCAACGCGTTCGTCGCCGGCTTCATCGGCATCTCCAACCTCCTGCCTGGCCAGGTCGAGGACCATGGCGTGCGATTGCGCACGGGCCAGCTGATCCCCGCCGCGATGGATTCGAGCTTCGCGGCTGGCGCGCCTGTGCTCCTGTGCGTCAGGCCGGAGAAGCTTCGGCTCGGACGCAAGGTGGACGGGCAGGTGACGGTAGAGGGCACCATCGTCGAGACGGTCTACCTCGGCACGGCCACGCAGTACCTCGTCGAGCTGGCGCCGGACGTGCGACTGGTTGCGATCGAAAACAACGTGAACACGGCCAAGCGGCAGAACCGCCTCGCCCGAGGAAGCAAGATCTCGCTCGGATGGATGCCGGAGCACGGGCTGATCCTCCGTTCGTGAGCGCGCCGCCGCTCCCGTGAGCGCTGCAGCTCAGCCGGCTTTTTCCCGGGGATCCGACTCGCGTCCATGGCCCGACCTCCAGCGCTTGCTGCATCCACGCTCCGCGGCGCTCGTCGGGCTCAACGAAGGGTCCGGCCCCGAGGTGGTGGACAACGTCAAAAAGGGAGACATTCCCGCCGTCGGCGTGCATCCTCGCCTGCGGAGCGTTCGCGGCCTGGACTGCGTTTCCAGCATCGCGGACCTGCCTTCTCCGCCGGACCTGGCGTTCATGCTGGTCGGCCACCGGTCCATCGAGGCGGCGGTCGATGAGGCGCTGCGAGCCGGCGTCCGCGCTTTTGTGATGCCCGGTCTCGGCAACGAGGCAGGCAGGGAAGGGGCCGAGATCTCACGCCGGGTTGCCGCGACCGCACGCGCAGCGGGCGCTGCTGTCGTCGGTCCGAACTGCATGGGTCTTGCCGTGCCTGGGGCGGCGTCCTTCTGGATCGGCACGATCCCGCCGACGTTCCAACCCGGACACGTTGCTGCGGTCGTCCAGTCCGGGTCGGTGGGCGAGGCGCTCCTGGCGGTGGGGCCTCGCATCGGGTATCGCTGCGTCGTTTCCTCCGGCGGCGAGCTGGTCACCGACGTCGCCGATTACTGCGCGTTCTTCGCCCAGGACGACGGCACGCGAGCGGTCGGGCTGTTCCTCGAATCCGTGCGGCGGCCCGACGCCTTCGCCGCCGCCCTGACGCTGCTCGCCAAGGCCGGCAAGCCGGTCGCGTGCCTGAAGGTCGGGCGTTCGACCGCAGGCGCGCGCGCGGTCATGGCGCACAGCGGCGCCGTCGTGGGGTCGAAAGTCGCTTTCAGCGCGCTGCTGCGGGCTCATGGTGTGATCGAGGTCGAGGACTATCCCGAGCTCATCGAGGTGCTGGAGGTGCTCGGCCGTAAGAAGCTCCCGTCGGGCACGCGGATCGGGGGAGTCACGAACTCCGGCGGAGAGGGCGCCTTGCTCGCGGACGTGGCCGACGACGCCGGACTGCCTTTCCGGCCGCTGTCCGAGCCGCTCGCGGCACGCCTGGCCGGCGATTTCCCGAACTACATCGCGCCGCAGAACCCGGTCGACGCCTGGGCGATCGACTCGGTCGAGCTTGTCTTTCCGGGAACGCTCAAGCTGCTGGCCGAGTCCGGCGAGTTCGACATCCTGGTCGCGCAGATCGACCAGTCGCAGTTTCTCGGCGGGCCCGAGGTCGACAACGCGGTGATGACCCTCGACGCCCTGGCCGATGCCGTCGAGGGAAAGCCCATCTTCGCGGCGATCACGTCGGTGCAAGCATGCGACGCCCCTGGAAGGGTCGCGGAGCTGTCACGGCGGCGCGATATCGCGCTGCTCCGCGGCGCTCGCTACGGCATGCGTGCCATCGCCGCCGCCGCGCGCTGGAAACCTCGCCTTCCCCCGCGGACTTCGACTCGTGCGGTCGACCTCGGCGACCTGCTGCGGCCGGGCGCGCTTCCGGAGCACGAATCGTCCTCGGTGCTCGAGCGATACGGCATCCCGGTCGCACGCCGGAGGCGAGCCGGATCGGCCGCCGAGGCGGCCCGCGCCGCCGTGGAGATCGGGTTCCCGGTCGTGGTGAAGCGCGACGGCCCGGCCCACAAGAGCAGGGACGGCGGGGTCGTGCTGGGCCTCCAGGACGCGGCGGCCGTGGAGATGGCCGCGACGCGGCTCGGCCTGCCCGTGCTCGTCGCGGCGCAGGTACCCCCCGGGGTCGAGGTGTTCTGCGGCATGTCACGGGACCCCGAAGTTGGGCCCGTGCTCGTTGTCGGGCTCGGCGGCGCGGCCGCGGAGATCCTTCCAGGAAAGTCGGCGTGCGCCGCGCCCGTCACCGTCGAGACGGCGCGAGAGATGATCATGTCGTCGGGGACCCTGTCGCAAGCGGTGCCGCAGGCAGCGATGGAGTCGGTCGCCCGCGTGCTCGCCGCGATCGGCGACCTCGCGGTGGATCATCCTGAGATAGTCGCGGTAGACGTCAACCCGCTGGTTGTCGGCGTGCGGGACGTCGTCGCGGTCGACGCGCTCGTGGTCGTGGAGGGCGGATGACAGAAGCCACCGAGGTGCTCTTCGAGCGTCGTGGCCCGGCGGCCTGGATCACTCTCAACCGGCCCGACAAGCTCAATGCCATGAACGGCGAGATGGTGAGGCAGCTGCGACAGCGGCTGCGCGAGGCGGAGTCGGACGACACGGTGAAGGTGGTCGTGCTCGCGGGCGCCGGACGCGCGTTCTCGGCGGGATATGACATCTCGGAAGAGGTGCACGACCAAATCGAAGGCGCGGACCAATGGCGCACCGTGCTCGCCGAAGACGTGGAGGTGGCCATGCAGCTGTGGTCGCTGTCCCGGCCCACCATCGCGGCGGTGAAGGGCTGGTGCCTCGCCGGGGCGTGCGAGCTCGCGATGGCATGCGACCTCATCGTGGCGGCGGATGACGCGCGATTCGGCGAGCCGGAGATCCGGTACGGTTCCGGCCCGGTCGCGCTGATCATGCCCTTCGTGCTCGGACAGAAGAAGACGAACGAGCTCCTCTTCACGGGCGACACCATGGATGCCACCGAGGCACACCGCTGCGGCCTCGTCAACCTCGTGGTCCCAAAAGACGAGCTGGATCACGCCGTGGAAGAGTTCGTGCGCAGGATCGCGCCCGCGCCGCTGGCCGTACTCAAGTTGACCAAGCTCGCCTTGCTGCGGGCGTACGAGGCTATGGGCTTGCGCAGCGCGGTCGCCGCAAACCTGGACCTCTCCGCGATCCTCAACGCCGCCGACACGCCGGAGCAGCGCGAGTTCGATAGCATCGTCGCGACCCATGGCTTGCGCGCGGCGCTCAAATGGCGCGACGAGCGGTACGCCCAGCAGTCAGGAGGAAGCCCGCGATGAGCAAGCTGCAGACGAGTTCGGCGGAGAACATGTTCCAGCTGCCGCACGACCTCCGGGAGCTGAAAGCGCGGGCGCACGCTTTCGTCGAACGCGAGATCTGGCCTGTCGAGGGCAAGGTCGCGCGGACCGAGACACTTGACCCGGCTGACGTTGCGGCGTTGCGGCACAAGGCGCGTGCTGAAGGGTTCTCGATGCTCAACATGCCCGCCTGGCTGGGTGGAAAAGACCTGTCCGTGCTGGGCCAGGTCGCGATCGAAGAGGAGGCGGGCTGGGCCACCAACGGCCTGGGCTTCACAGTCGCCGACCGCGGCCCGCGCGAGCTGGTCGAGATGGCCACGGAGGACCAGGTCCAGCGTTACGTCGCGCCCATCGTGAGAGGGGAGGCGAGGGAGGCATGGGCGGTCACCGAGCCAGGGGCGGGTTCGGACGTGGCCGGAATCGTCACGAAAGCGGTAAGGCAGGGCGGCGATTGGGTCATCAACGGCGAGAAGTGGTTCGTGACGGACGCCGATAACGCGACGTTCTTCATCGTCCTGGCGCGGGCCGGCGACGAGCAGTCTCTGTTCCTAGTACCTCGCGACAACCCCGGCGTTCGGATAGTCCGGTATCCACGCTTCATGCACGACCCTTACATCTCCAAGCATGCCGAGATGAAATTCGAAGACTGCCGCGTGCCGGATTCCGACCGCGTGCCCTCGAGCGGCCAGGAAGGCGCCAAAGCCTGGTTCACGGCCGAGCGCCTGTTCATCGCCGCCCGCAGCTGCGGCTCCGCCGAGCGACTGATCACCATGGTCCGGGCGTGGGCACGCGAGCGGGTCGCGTATGGGCACCCCATCGCGGATTACCAGGGCGTGCAGTTTCCGCTTGCCGACTCGCTGACCGAGCTCGCGGCGGCGAAGTTGTTGACGTACTACGCCGCGGCGGAGTTCGACCGCGGCAGCCACCCCAGCATCGTCCACGGCAAAGCCGCGATGGCGAAGCTGTTCGCCTCCGAGATGATCTCGCGCGTCGCCGACAGGGCCCTACAGATCTTCGGCGGCCGAGGGTTCATGCAGGAGCACGTGGCGAACCGCTACTACCGCGAGGTGCGCGTGGACAGGATCTGGGAAGGCACGAGCGAGATCCAGCGGCTGATCATCGCCCGCGGCCTTCTGAAGCGAGGCCCGGCTCCTTACATCGACTGAGCGGCGGCGCTAGCGCCGGAGATCGCGCGCCAACGCGGCGAAGTTGTCGACGTACCGCTGGATGTCGGCCTCCGAGTGCTGCACCGACAGCGTCCAGTTCTCCTCCGCGAACGGGGCCATGAGGACCCCGCGGTTGCACTGGTAGAGCCAGGAGACGTAAGCCCAGGATTTGTCGATCGTGAGGTAGTCGCGGTAGTTCCGGACCCGCTCCTTGCGGTAGGTCACACCGCCGCGCGCGCCCATCGCCATGACATGAAACGGAAGCTCGTGCTCGGCGATCACCTCGCGCAGGCCGCCCGAGAGGGCCTCGCTAAGCGCATCGAAGTGCGCGTACGCCGCCGGAGTCAGGATCTTGGTGAGCGTGGCCCGGGATGCCGCCATCGTGAGAGGGTTGCCGTTGAAGGTTCCGAACTGCATCACGCGGTCGGAGTCGATCATCCCCATCACGTCGGCCCGGCCGCCGATGGCCCCGCACGGCGTTCCCCCGCCGATCGCCTTGGCCAGCGCGATCAGGTCGGGGACCACGCCGAACCGCTCGGTGGCCCCACCGGCCGCCAGCGTGCATCCGGTCTTGACCTCGTCGAAGATCAGAAGGGCGCCGTTCGAGTGGCAGATCTCCTTGGCCCGTGCAAGGTACCCGTCGTCCGGGGGCACCATGCCCAGGTTCATCATGACCGGCTCGACGATGAGCGCGGCGATCTGGTCGGGGTAGCGCGCGAAGACGCGCTCGAGCTGAGGGATGTCGTTGAAGGCGATCACCGACGTGAGGTCGCTGACCTCTTTGGGGATGCCCTCGCTTTGCGGCACCGACGCGGGGTTGTCCGCCGGGCCCATGCGGTCGGGCTTGGGTTCGACCGAGACCATCAGCGAGTCGTGATGGCCGTGGTAGGTGGCCTCGATCTTCACGATGCGGCTGCGGCCGGTGAAACCGCGCGCGAGACGGACCGCGTCCAGGGTCGATTCGGTTCCGCTGTTGGTGAAGCGCCACTGCGGCTGATGGAACCTTCGCGCGAGGTCCTTCGCCACCACGAACGCGTCCTCGACGGGCTGCGCGAAGTGCGTGCCCTTTTTGGCGCGCTCCGTGATGGCCTCGACGATCAGCGGATGTGCATGCCCGACCACCATGACCCCGAACCCGTTGTGAAAGTCGACGTACTCGTTCCCATCGACGTCGTACGCCTTGCTGCCCTTGCCGCCATCGATGAAGATCGGCTGCGGTGGTGCATCCTGGAACGAGGATGGGACACCCTTCGAGATGAACTCGCCGGCCTGCTTCCACATCTGGTCCGATCGCCGCCTTTTGCTGCGGAACTCCTCTTCCTCTTTCGCGATGAGCTTGGGGACGACCTCGGTCAGGATGTCGACGGAAGTGCTCATGCTCTCTCCTCAATCAGGTCGGCTGGAGAAGTCGGTGCGTGGCGCTGTATCGCCGATGGGAACGGCAGCGCGATCGGGTCGGCTTCGAGCCGGCTGTTGCCTTCGGCATCGAAACGATCCAGCCCGAGGTCCTTCACGTCGGTGACCGACGTGCTGCCTTTCAGCGCAAGATCAGCCGCCATCCGTGCCACGGCCGGTCCCCACATCATGCCGTGACCGCCGGCGGAGGCGACCGTCACGCCGGCGATCGGGCTGCCGTCCCGTGAAAGCGCCGGACCGATGATCGGCTGGTGATCAGGCGTGTAGTCGATGGTCGCCGCCCACACCTTGCGGAGCGCCAGGCCGGCTGTGACCGGGAGAAACCGCTCGAGCCGCTCCCGCATCTGGCCCATGTAACGCCAGTCGATCTCGCGCGCCGGGCCCGGAGGCTCGACCGGGTTGCTCATCCCGAACAAGAGCCCGCCTTCCTCGAGGCGCCAGTACAGACCCCCGGCGACGTCAAATCCCATCGCCTGCCGCTCCACCTCGAAGGCGGGGTGGGGCTCGGTCACCGCGACCTGGTGACGGACCGCCCCGGCGGGGATGCGGACGCCGGCCAGGTCCCCGACCTCGCTGAGCGCCGGACCCCCGGTGAGGATCAAGCGATCGGTCGAGATGAAACCGTTCGATGTGTCGACCCCGGTGACGCGGCTGCCGGTCGACGCGGCCTCCAGCCGCAAGCCGCGGAACGCCGTGTACTCGCGCAGCTCCACGCCGCTCCGCTGCATCGCAAGCGAGTAGGCGCGCACGTTGCGAGGCGGATCGATGCATCCGTCGGTGGCGAGATAGCCGGCGCCCATGAAGCTGCCGGCGGCCAGGTTCGGGTTGAACCGGAGGGTCTCTGCCGGTTCGAGCCATCGGGCTTCGACCCCTTCTGCCTTTTGCATCTCCACCCGGGCGCGGCCGTCGCTGACTTCGCCGGCGGTCAGCGCCAGCAGCATGTAACCGAGCTCACGGAAACCCGAATCGGTCCCGAGCTCGTGCCGCTGCCTGCGGTAGAAGTCGATGCTCCACCGGCCCATGGCCACAGCGGCCGGAGTTCCACCCTGTGCCCTGACGATCCCCGCGGCGCGGCTGCTCGCGCCATCGCCCGCGCGCCCCTTGTCGATCACGACGACACGTCCGGCGCCCGCCGAGCGCGCGAACCACGACGCCCATCCGCCGATGGTGCCGGCTCCCACCACCACCAGGTCAGCCCGGTCGGGTTTGCTCATCGCTGTCTTGTTCGGGACCTCCGGTGGAGGCGGAAGGCGACGGTAAATTATGGTCGGAGGCCGAAACCTTAGTCTTCCGGCATGCCGTCGGCACCGAACCGAACCGCCCTGTACGGCATCGTCGGGAGCATCTTCGTCTCCGGCACCGGCATCGGTTCGCTGCTGCCCGTTCTGCCCCTCTACCTGAGGGAGCGCGGAGCTTCATACGGGCTGGTCGGGGTGATCGTGGGAGCGGCCCTCGTGGCGCAGGCGATCGGGCAGTGGCCCGCCGGACGGATGGCGGAACGGATCGGGCGCCGCGAGATGATGGTTGCCGGCCTGGTGCTGGCCGCGGCGGCGTCGCTGGCGTTCATGCTGCCCCTTCCGATCGGCTGGCTGATCGTGGTCCGGTTCATCCAGGGCCTGGGTTTTGCGGCCGCCGTCCCGGCCGAGCTCGCCGCCGTCGCAGACGTGGTGCCGCCCGCCCAGCTTGGCAGAGCCTACGGCTGGGTGTCCGCGGCGCAGCAGGCGGGGTACATCTCGGGCCCGGCCATCGGCGGCCTCCTGGCGGTGTTCGGTCGCTGGACGGTGTTCGCCGTGACCGGCGCGGCGCTCATGGCCGCGGCGCTGGTGGTCGTCCTCACCCTTCCCAGGTCTGTGCGGGGTGCGGGCGGGCCTTCCCCGATCATGCCCGGGCTGTTCGGCCCATCGCGGGTGGCGGCGGCGGTCCGCGCCGTCGCGATCCTTTCCGTGGGCCTCGGCCTGTTGATCGGCATCTACGACGTCGTCTGGAGTCTGTTCATGCGGACTCTCGGAGCGAGCGACCCGGTGATCGGGCTCTCGTTCACCCTGTTCGCGCTGCCGCTGCTCGTAGCGACGCCTTTCGCCGGCTGGGGATCCGATCGGTGGGACCGGCGCTGGCTGGCGGTCGGCTCGATCGTGTTGGGGTCCCTGATCGGCCCCATCTACCCGCTGTTGAAAGACATCCCAGTCGTCCTGGTCGTCGGCACGGTGGAGGGCGCGCTCTGGGCGTTCACCGGGCCGGCCATGAACTCTTTCTTGATGGACGCGGTGACCGAGCGCCGGGCGGAGGCGCAGGGGATCGTCGGCACGGCGATGAGCGCCGCCACGGCGGTCGGATCGATCGTCGCGGGCGCCCTCTTCGCGCTGGGCGTGGCGGTGCCGTTCATCGCGGCCGCCGCGGCAGGCGTCGTCTTCGCGATGGTGGCGGTGCCCGGGTTACGATCGGCCGGAAGCCAGGCGCGGTCGGTGCTATGAACGAGCTCCACTACCTTTCGGCGACAGAGGCGCTGCGCATGTTTCGCGCTCGCGAGCTGTCGCCGGTCGAGCTGACCGAGGCCGTGATCGACCGCACCGAAGCCGTCGAGCCGGTCGTGAACGCGCTCTGCCATCGCTTCTTCGACCGAGCGGTGGAGCGGGCCCGAGAGGCGGAGGCTCGCTACATGGGACGCGGCGATCCGCCCCGTCCGCTCGAGGGCATTCCGACGGTCATCAAAGAAGAGGAGGCGGTGGCGGGCGAACCCTGGACGCAGGGTTCGCTGATCTATCGAGACCTGGTCGCGACGGAGTCGACCTGCTTCGCGCAGCGGGTGCTGGATTCGGGCGCCATCGTGCATGCGCGGTCGGCCGCGCCCGAGTTCTCGTGTGCGGCGTTCACCCACTCGCGGATCTGGGGAATCACCCGCAACCCCTGGAACCCCGAGTTCGCGTCAGGCGGCTCGTCGGGCGGCTCCGGCGCCGCGCTCGCGAGCGGCACCACGACGCTCGCTACGGGGTCGGACATCGCGGGCTCTATCCGCATCCCGGCCTCCTTTACCGGAGTCGTCGGATTCAAGCCGCCCTATGGTCGGGTGCCGCAGCAGCCGCCTTACAACCTCGACACCTACTGCCACTGTGGACCCATGTCACGCACTGTGGCGGACTGCGTGCTGTTCGAGAACGTGCTCGCGGGTCCGCATCCGGACGACGTCGTCTCGCTGCGGCCGAAGCTGACGCTGCCGGAGAGGCTGGAAGGAATCCGCGGTATGCGGATAGCGCTCTCCATCGATCTTGGCGACTGGCCGGTCGACGACGACGTGAGACGCAACACGTACGCCGCGGCAGCGGCGCTCCGTGAGCAGGGCGCGGTCGTAGACGAGATTGCCCTTCACCTCCCGCAGGCCGAGGTCATGAGAGCGACCGCGATCCACTTCAACCTCGGCTTCGCGGCCGACGTCAAGGAGGAGATCGCGCACCATCCCGAGCTGGTCACCGCCTACGCCGTCGACTTTCCGCGTTGGGCCGAAGAATGTTCGGCTCAAGGAGACCTGATGGAGAAGCTGGAGATCGAAGGTCGACTCTACCCAAGGCTGGGTGAGCTCCTCGAGAGGTACGACGCCCTGGTCTGCCCGACCGTCGGCACTCGCGGGCTCGTGGCCGGCGATGACTATGCCGGTCATGGGCTGGAGGTCGGCGGCCGAGCGGTCGAGTATGTCCTCGGGGCGATGCTGACGCCGGTGTTCAACCTCTTCAGCCGCTGCCCGGTCCTCGCCGTCCCCTCCGGCTTCGCAGACAACGGGGTGCCGACAGGCGTTCAAATCGCCGGGCGGACGTACGACGATCTGACGCCGTTCCGAATCGGCGCCGCCCTCGAGGAGGCGCGACCGTGGCTGGATTCGCCGGAGCGGAGGCCGCGGATCGCAGCCACAATCGACTGATGGCTGCACCTGGCGGTGAGACCGGGAAGCGGCGGGCGATCGCGCGCCGTGCGGTCGAAAGGCTCGCCGCGCGCACCGACCTGAGCGCCTCGCTGCTCGCAGGCTCGGCGGCACAGGGCACGTGCGACGAGCACTCCGACATCGATCTCTTGAACTATTACCGGGAGCTTCCGGACCAGGGAGCTTTCGACGGGGCGATGCGCGAGCTCGGCGCCGAACCGGACGGCGAGCTACCCCCGCCCCACGCCGAGGGATTTGCCGCTTTCTACCGGATCGACGGCGTCCAGGTCCAGACCGGCGCCGAGCTGATCGGGTCTGTCGAGCAGTGCCTCGATCGCGTCGCGGCAGGCGACGTCGACTGGATCACGGCCAAGGTCGCCACCGGGCTGCTGGAAGGGATGCCGCTTCATGGCGATGAGCTCGTGCAGGGCTGGCGGGACCGGGCTCGCTACCCGGAATCGCTGCGGCGCCGTGAGGTCGAGGCCAACCTGGGTTTCTTCGGGGTGTGGGCGCTCGACCGGCACCTGGCCGCGCGAGACGCAGAGCTGTTCAGGCGGCAGATGCTGCTTGACGGCGCTTTTCGAGTGCTCGCGGTGCTCTCCGCGGTCAACCGTCTCTACTTCACCACCTTTCAGTTCAAGCGAGCCCGCGCGCACGCCGATCGGATGACCCACCGCCCTGACCGCCTCGCGGAACGGCTGGACAGAGTCGCCAACGCGGCTCCGTCGGAGGCTGCGGCGGAGCTGAGAATGCTGGTCGACGAGACGAAGGCGATAGTCAAGAAGGAGATGCCTGAAGTGGACGTCGACGTCGCCTGGCAGGTGACCAGCAAGTAGGGGAGCTCGAAACTGCCCGGCGCGTTACTTGTAGTATCGTAAATACTTAACCAAGTGACAAAGGTATTGTCGAAGCCCTCGTCAGGTACGGCAGAGGCGGCGAGTGCTCGTGAGGTGATCCGCGCCGTCGCCGACCTCGTGAGCCTTGTCGAGCCGCAGCTCATTCACGTGTGGCGGTCTACCGGCATGACCTTCACCCAGCGCCGTGTTCTCCGTCAGTTGCGAGACGCGCCGCGTTTCGCTGGAGAGGTCGCGGGCGCTCTGGGAATGTCTGGCCCTTCCCTGACGCGGCAGCTCGCCAAGCTCGAGGAGCGAGGCTTCATCTCTCGCACGCTCGATACGAGTGATCGCCGCCGGATCCTGGTGGATCTGACCGCCGACGGCAGAAGAGTCCTGGCAGGTCATCGGGTATTTGCGGGAAGCACCGTTGCGCGCGCGGCCAAAGACCTCACGCCAGCCCAGAGCCACGACCTGGTCGAGAGCCTGGACCGGATCGTCGGCATTGCGCGCGAGCTCGAGCTGAGTAGCCCCGATGAGTGACGAGCGCGAGGCTCCGGCCGTCGACGTCAGGCAGATCTCGCGGCGGTTCAAGGAAGTCGTCGCCGTCGACGGCGTCAGCTTCGACATCCCGGCCGGCGAGATATTCGGCCTGCTGGGACCCAACGGCGCCGGCAAGACGACGACGATCCGGGTCCTGGTCACCCTGCTGCCACCAGACTCCGGCCAGGCGTATGTCTTTGGCCTCGACGTGGTCAAGGAGACCATGGCGGTGAGACGGCTGATCGGATATGTACCGCAGCAGCTGTCCGCGGATGGGTCGCTTACGGGCTGGGAGAACGTGATGCTGTTTGCCCGGCTGTACGACCTGCCGCGGCGCTCCCGCAAGACGGCGGTGTCCGACGCCATGGAGCTGATGGGCCTGGGCGAAGCTAAAGACCGGCTGGTCGCGAAGTACTCGGGAGGCATGGTCCGGCGCCTGGAGCTGGCGCAAGCCTTGATCAACCAGCCGCGCCTTTTGGTGCTGGACGAACCGACCATCGGCCTCGACCCGATCGCGCGGGCCGAGGTCTGGGAGCGCGTCCAGGCGCTCAGGCACGAGATCGGGACGACGATCCTCATGACGACCCACTACATGGAAGAGGCGGAGCAGCTGTGCGACCGCGTCGCGCTGATGCATGGAGGTCGGATTCGCGCGATCGGGTCGCCCAGTGATTTGAAGCGAGCCCAGGGACCACAGGCGACGCTCGAGGACGTCTTCCGCCATTTCGCCGGAGACCAGCTCGAAGGAGAAGGAGGTAGCTTTAAAGATGTCCGCACAGCACGTCGTACGGCACGCCGTATGGGTTGAGGCGCGGCGCGCCCCGTCGTGGTGGCGCATCATCGCCAGCCGGATCGTCACCTTCTGCTGGGTCGAGGTCGCGAAGATCCGCCACGACCGAACCGAGTTGTACACGCGAGCGATCCAGCCGGCGCTTTGGCTCGTGATTTTCGGGGAGACCTTTTCTCGGATTCGGGCCATTCCAAGCGGCGGCAAGCCGTACCTCGATTTCATGTCTCCGGGAGTGATCGCCCAGTCGGCGCTTTTCGTCGCCATCTTCTACGGCATACAGATCATCTGGGAGCGTGACGCGGGCATCCTGACCAAGCTGCTCGCGACGCCGACGCCGACGTCGGCCCTGGTCGCCGGCAAGGCGTTTGGCGCGAGCGTGCGCAGCCTCCTCCAGGCGGCTGTCGTGGTGGTCCTCGCGGCGCTGCTCGGCGTGCGATTCCCCCTCAATCCGCTGCTTTACGTGGCCGCGGCGGTGATCATCGTCCTTGGGGCGGCCTTCTTCTCCATGCTGTCGCTGACGATCGCGGGCATCGTTTTGAACCGGGATCGCCTCATGGGTATCGGCCAGGCCATCACCATGCCCCTGTTTTTCGGCTCCAACGCGCTCTACCCGATCGGGGTCATGCCTGCCTGGCTGCAAGCGCTCAGCACGATCAACCCGCTCCGCTACGAGATCGATGCGTTGCGGGGCCTCCTGATCGGGACCCCGAGCAATCTTGGGTTGGACTTCGCCGTGCTCGTGCTGGCATGCGTCGCTGGGATCGCAACCTCGTCCCGCCTGCTGCGACGCCTCAGCCAGTGAGGAGGACCGGCCTCGACTCAGGTCCTCCCTAGGACCTCACGTCAGCAGGCTGCAGACCTCACGGCTATGCACGGTCGCCTGGCCACAATTCGCTTGTTGATGTCGTGACCGTCGCGTGCAATGATCGCTTCGGCCCCGGTGGGTTCGAAAGGCGCAAGCCGGACGGATTCGCTGGGGTCACTGCTTTTCCCCCGTAACGTCATCCCGGAGAAAGCCGGTGATCGCAAAAGCTGAGTTCGGACGCACTAGACATCTGAGCTCCCGGGTCATCTTCGGGGCGGCGTCCCTGGGCGCCGTCTCGCAGAAGGTCGCAGACGAGGCTCTCGACGTGCTTCTTCTTCATGGCGTCAATCACATCGATACCGCGTCTGTCTATGGCGACTCGGAGCTCCGCATCGCACCCTGGCTGAAGCGGGAACCTGGGCGTTTCTTCCTCGCCACCAAGGGAGACAAGCGCGACGAGAAGGGCGCCCGCGAGGAGCTGATGCGCTCCCTCGACCGGCTGGGCGTGGACCATGTCGACCTCTGGCAGATCCACGCGCTCGCCGATCCTATCGAGTGGGACCAGGCCCTGAGCCCGGGTGGCGCGCTCGATGCGGCACAGCGGGCCCGCGAGGAAGGCCTCATCAAGTGGATAGGGGTCACAGGGCACGGGGCACAGATCGCGGCCACGCACCGGCGCAGCCTCGAGCGTTTCGACTTCGACTCGGTCCTTCTCCCCTACAACTACGTCACCATGCAGAACGCGTACTACCGCGAGAACTTCGAGGCTCTGCTGAAGACTTGCGAGGAGCGCCGCGTCGCCGTGCAGACCATCAAGTCGATGGCCGTGCGGCCGTGGATGGCACAGGATCACACTCGCACGACCTGGTACCAACCCTTCGAGGCGACCGCTGAGATCGATCTCGCCGTGTGGTGGGCGATGGGCCGGCAGGGCATCTTTGTGAACAGCGTGGGCGACGTCGACCTGCTGCCGCGCATGCTCGATGCAGCCGGCCGCTTTGACGAAAGGCCGAGCGAAAGCGAGATGCAGGCACTGGTCACGCGATCTCACTCCGAGCCGTTGTTCGTCTGAATGTCCAGGCTCACCAGATCGAGCGCCTTGAACGAAAAGCGCGAGGGCCGGGTCGCTGCAGGCCTGATCTCACTTAATCGGTGTCACCCTGCGGCCCTGGGCCTCTCGCGCCGAAACCAAGTTAGCGACCATGTAGCGACCGGCGGCAGGGCCGAAAGCCTCCTTGCGGGCGGGACCGGTCAGCGGAATGCTTTGAGTCGCGGCCACAGCTCCTCCATCGGTAGCTTTGGCCCGCTGCAGACCACAAGGGGCGCGCCGAACTCCTCGTTGTCCAGGCGGTACGAGTTGGACACCGAGCCGACCTGATCGCAGCTGTCGAAGAGGGTTGAAAGAAAGGTCTGGTCGAGGCCGACCGCGATGACGGGTCCGTCCAGTGAAGCCGGCTTCCAGTAGTAATACGACAGCTCACCGCTGACCGCGCCTGGCAAACCCAACGGAGGGCCGTAAGTGTTGATTGCGCCCGCCTCCCCGTAGTTGCTCGTCAGGATCACGGCCCGGCCCCTCTCATCAGCCGGCAGCCCGAAGTAGATGGCCGCCACCTGGGAGACGAGGTCGTGCCACCCAACCGTGTCGGCGAAGTCCTTCCGTATCCCCGGCAAGGGCGACCGGGCCATCGCCGCCTCAGGCAAGACCGGGAGGGCTATCGGCAGCAGGACCAGCGCCTGCGCGAGCAGCGCAAAGCCTGCCGCGGGCCGGACCCAACGCCACCGGCTCTGCGTCCACTCGACCGTCGCGCAGGCACCGGCCGCGATCAGGAAAGGATGAAGAGGTCCGACGTAGTAGCTCTTTCCAGCGAACAGGTAGATCAGGAACGGCACCAGAGCGGCGATCCCGAGCACGCGTCGCGAGGAATCCGCCAGGAGCCAGTACAACCCCGCGATCCAGATCGGGATGGCGAGGGGGCCGATCAGCACCAGCTGCTCCGCGAGGAATGTCAGCGGCGAAAAGTCGACCGACTGCGCGGATTTGTGGTTCAACGTGTACTCCACCGAAGGCCAGCCGTTGCCGATCTGCCAGATGAGGTTGGGCAGGAAGATGAGCAGCGCCAGGCCTGCGCCGATCCATGGCCACGGCGAGGCCAACTGGCGGCGTAGCGGGGTGAACAGGGTTCCGACCATCAGACCTGCAATCAAGCCGACGATCGTGTACTTGGTCTCAAGGCCGATGCCGAGAACCACGCCGAGGGCGACCCACAAGCGCCGGTCGCCCGTGCGCAGCAAACGCGCAGCCAGCCATAAAGCGACCAGCCAGTTGACCTGATCGAAGGTCACCGTCTGGAACAACCAGTTGGCGCCCAAAAGCACGAGGCTGGTTGCGGCACCGAGGGCGGCGAGGAGACGCGCCGGCGGGCCGCCTCCCAGCTCGCGCGCGATCATCGACGCCAGCACGACCATCAGCGCTCCTGCGATCGACGGCCATAGCCGCAGGCCCCAGACCGAGGGGCCGAACAAAAACAGGCTCAGGCGGGCGATCGTCGGTGTGACCGGCGGATAGTCGACGTAGCCCCACGCCGGGTGACGGGCGCTGTCCAGGTAGTAGAGCGAGTCGCGGTGAAAGTCGTAAAGGCCGTTGGTCGCCAGATGAAGAGCCAGTAGCGCACCGGCAAGGCCCGCCACAGCCACCGTCTCCGTGCGAGCCCAACCGAATCTTCGGCGAGTACCCGAGCCTTGGATCCCCGCCACCGCCTGGCCCACCCTCTCTGTTGTCATCAGGCCAGGCTGAACTCGTCGCCGGAGCTAAAGCGGGTCCTCTTGCCCGATCGGCGAAGCTCTACGCTGCCGAGGCCGAACACGCGCCAGCTGACGCCATCGCCGGCTATCGCCGTCATCTCGTCTATGCCCACGAAGGAGTCCGTGCGCTCGATGCCCGCCACCATGAAACGCTTCAGCCCCGGGATGCCAGGCACCCGGTTCCAGTGCACGCCGAACCGAACGTGAGGGACGAGGCCAAGGCCGACGGATCGAAACGACGGGCCGCCGGCGCGAGCCGCGCGGGTGCTTGCAACCATGGCCCCGGCGCTGCAGCCCGCGAACACGGCGCCACGGCCAAGGGCACGCGTGATCGCGTCCAGCAACGGCGTGCCGTCGAGCGTGTCGTGCAGGTACATAGGATTTCCCCCGGAGAAGAACACCATGCTCGCTTCGTCGACGGCGGCGATGAGCTCCGGGTTTTCCGTGTCCGCCCGTGCCTTCAGCTCGAGCAGCCGGGCGGGCAGCCCGAGGCTTGCGTAATGATCAGCGGCCATGGCGCCCCACCGATCGAAGACGGCGTCGCCCTCTGGAGCACTGGCTGTGGGAAGGATCACGACCGCACCGGGTCGCGACGCCTGGCTCAAAGCGAAGCGCTCAGCCTCCTCCGACCACGGCAGGAACTCACCCGAGCCCATGAGCAGGAAGTGCTGTTCCGGCATCGTCGACAAAGCATGTCAGCCGGGGCGACCTGGAGCAATCGGCCGGCACGCCGACTAATGTCTCGCCCGTGACCGTGGATGAACGCCTCGCCGTCGCGCTCAAGAGCCGGCCAGTCAGGCGATTGGCGCTGGGAATCGGGGCTTTGGCAATCGTCGGGGCCGTCGCGGCGAGCGGCTACCTGATGGGGCGCGGCCCGGCCGGCCCCGAGGTGTTGCCGCCCGCGCCCGGCCCCCCGGTGGTCGGACTGTGCTCGGAGCAGCTGACGATCGGTTCGGACGGCAATCCCTCGCCTCTGTTCTGCTCGAACGGCTCGATCAACCGGCTCGCCTGGAAATATTTCGCCGACGCGCACCTGAGCGTGATGGGACTGGGAATCTTCGCATCCGACACCGACGTCGCCGCAGCGATCGCACAGGACACCAGGGGAGGTTCGACAGGCCCCATGGAGTGCAGCGCTTACCGGCTAGCCGCGGCCTACTACGGCTGGAGCTTCGGCGTCGACCCGACCACCGGGGTGCTCAAGGGAGGTTGCCCGATCGAACGACCGTGAGCCTGGATCGGCCATTGCACGTCTGAGCTTTAGGTGACACGACTTCCCCTGAAACAAACGACCCCAGGGGCTCGGTCACTTCTGAAATCGCCATCCCTTGCGGGTACGCCACCTCAGTCGTTTCCGGGTCTCCGGGGCCGAAACGAAACAGTAGTGGCAGCCGGCGGTATCCGCAATCACGAACTTCAGTTCGGAAGCTGGCTAGAACTTGTAGCCGCGGCCGGCTGATCGAATACGAACCTCCACGGCGAGATTGTGGGTTCTGATGAGGTTCGGAGTCGTCTACCACACCGCCTATCACGGGACCGATCCCGATGCGATCATCGCTTTTGCCAGGCACGCGGAAGAATGCGGTTTCGAGTCCTTTTATCTGCCCGAGCACGTCGCCCTGTACCCAGGAGCGACCCTGAGCGGCGTGGCGATCGAGCCGTCACGTCCGATAGTCGACCCGCTCGAGTGCCTCGCTTTCGTCGCGGCCGCGACCGAGCGCATCCTGCTCGGTGCCGGTGTCTTGCAGCTGCCGTATCACCACCCGGTGATGCTCGCCAAGAGACTTGCCACGATCGACGTCCTCTCCAGGGGACGCATGAGGCTGTTGACGGTCGGCCTTGGCGCTCTGCCGGGCGAAGCCCAGGCGGCGGGCGTCGACTTCGCCACACGCGGCCGCCGCGCGGATGAGGCGATCGACGTGCTGCGCCTGTTGTGGGCGGGCAGCGAAGAAGGTGCCAGCTTCGACGGCGAGTTCTACTCCTTTGCCGACCTGTGCAGCTTTCCAAAGCCGTACAACGCACTCACCCTCCCCATACACGTGGGCGGATCCACGAGGGCGGCGGCGCGACGCGCCGGGCTGCGGGGTGACGGCTACTTTCCGGGCGGCACCATTGGCGCCAGGGAACGCGCGAGCCAGATCGAGCTCATGCGCAAGACGGCCACGGAGGCAGGCCGCGACCCCGAAAGCCTGGAGTACACGCGCTGGGGTTCGATCGACATGTCCGTCGAGGACGTCGAGGCTCGCGCAGTGAGCGGCACGACACGACTGGTGATTGGAAGTGGTGCTCTCGACCTCCCTTCAAGGCTGGAAGAGCTCTCGGCTTTCGCGGACCGATTCGGTCTCCGCCCGCCGAGCTAGAAGAGGTCCCTGAGCCAGCGTCTCAGAGGCTTTGGGCCGCCGGGCTCTAGATTGGGAGGCACCCGGCGTTATCGCGCGGACGGGTCGCGGCCGGAGAGACCGAGCAGCCGATCCTGCAGGGGGGCATCGTCGGGAACGGCGACAGCCGGTCCATAAACACCGATCTTTCGCCACGCCTCCATGTCCGGGGCCAGCTCGTCCCACATCCCGCGCACGAGCTCCGGCGGCATCTGCGTGCTCACCCCGATCCACCTGGCGATGTCATACGCGCGAAACCCGCGAAACGAGGTTGTGTGCTTGAGATATTCGCGCGCCGGGAAATCACCGTAGGAGATATGGACGGCCCGATCAGGATCAGCCAGCGCCCTCGCCGCGCCGGCGGCGGCTTCGCTGTAGGCGCGGTAGTCGCAGCGGGCGGCGGTCTTGACGTGCTCATGGACATCGCCGACCTCGGCCATCGTCCTGCCGGCGAGCACATCCGGAACCCAGGCGGAGTCGTAAGCATGGTAGTTGACGATTTCCCGCAACGACGCGTCGCCCTGGCCGCCTGTCGCAAACCATTCGGGCTTGCGCCATTCCCATTGCTCCGGCCGGATCCGATCGATGACGTCGGCGAGCGCTTGCTCAGACAGGATGAAGACGTCGACCTCGGACATGGCGTGACTCCTGAGTGTAGGCGAACGCGGCCGCCCGCCTCGCGCCTGCGCCGCCACCGCGACGAGACCTTTTTCCGTCGACGGGGTCTAGCTGCGCGCCGCCGGCTTGAGGCCTCTCCTCGAGGTTGGCACCCGCCTGGAAGCAGACACCGCCTCGAGCATCACATCGCGAAAACGCGCCTGCTCCTTGGCCGGCAGACGCGCTGGTCCACGAGCGTATGAAGATCCACACGTTCATCGGCAAGATCCTGGTCATTCGCCGCGAATGGATCGACGGCCGGATCACGGTCGTGCTGGTTCGCGAACCCGTGGGCGGGTAGGGAGAAGCTGCGGGCAGCGACCTCTTACGGTGCGAACCCTGGGAGAGTGAACCAGAACGTGCTCCCGTGGCCGAGCGTCGAGTCCTGGCCCATCTCGCCTCCGTGCATCGCGACCAGGCTCTGGGCGATCGCCAGCCCGAGACCGGTCCCGCCAAACCTGCGAGTCATGCTGGAGTCTGCCTGCTTGAACTTCTGGAAAAGGCGAGACCTGGTTTCTCCACTCATGCCGATGCCGGTGTCCGTGACGCTGACTCGCCAGAAATCACCCGCAGCGGCGCAAGCGATCGTTACGCCGCCCTCCGCGGTGAACTTGAGCGCGTTTCCGACCAGGTTGGTCATGACCTGCTTCAGGCGAAATGCATCGCCGACCGCCCTCGCCGCTTCGGGAACCGAAGCGACCAGGTAAAGCGACTTGTGGTCGGCATGCTCGCGCATGGCCTCCACGACTGAGTCGATCAGGGTTTTGAGGTCGACACAACCGAGCTCAAGCGACATCTGGCCTGCCTCGATCTTGGACTCGTCGAGGATGTCGTTGACCAGCGTCAGCAGCACCTGCCCGCTCGCCTCGATCTCCAAAACGGCCTCGCGCTGCTCGTCGGCCAGCGGGGCTTCAGTGAGAAGGAGCTCCGTGAAGCCGAGGATCCCGGTCAGTGGGGTTCTCAGCTCGTGGCTCATGTTGGCGATGAAGCTCGACTGTTGCCGGCTCGCCTCGGTGAGCTGGGCGTTCTTGTCCGAGATGTCGACCACCGCCGCCTTGAGTCGTGTCTCGCTTTCTCGAAGTGCCTCGGCGGCGGCGAGCGCGCGGAGCCTGGCTGATTGCAGCTGGGCGTCGTATGCCCGAGCCATGCGCACGACAGCCGAGTCGGTGGTGGCGCGAATGACAGACCTTGCCTCGCTGACCAGCAGGGGAGGGGTACACAGACGAGCGGCTTCCTCGTCCAGGATGCGGAGGGTTGCGTCACGAAAGTAGAGATACGACCTCGTCATCTCGCCGACCGAGAGACCGTCGACAGCCGCCATGACCCCCAGGCGGCTGATGAAATCCCGCTGCTTGGCTGTTATAACCGATCCGTTCATCAGCCACTCCGCGAAGAGACGGGTCGAGAGATTGCGAATGTGGCGGAGCGGCTTGGTGAAGCGGCGCGAGTTCAGCTCCGTGAGCTTTGCCTTTGCCACCATGGCCTCGGTCAGCTGGGTGATGTCGTCCGTGCGATCTGCCAGCGCCCGGCCCAGCTTGAAGCGGGCTTCAGCGTCCGGGTCCCGGGAGGTGATCAACGATGCGGGCGGGTTCCCTTGGGGCGCCGCAACCGTGGCCGCCTGGTCGTGATGCGGCGTAGCCGGATCGCGATGGGTTGCCCCGCGGGCGACGTGCTTTCTCCTTTCGCCCATGGGTGGTTACGTTGTTACGCGGGACGGCTCGCCCTGTCCACACTGAAAAGCACGGTCTCAGCCCCTCCGAAAGCAGGGTACGCAGATCAGCCGGCGGGCTATGAGCCTCTCAAAGCTGCCGTCCGAGTCAAGCCCGGGAGCGGGCCAGGTCGAGCAGGTGGTCGAGCACCCTCTCGCCGTCAGCCCTCAGGCCGTTGTGCTCGTACTCGCTCGTCACCCACGCCCGCGTGCCCCGTATCAGCCGAGCGCTCTCCTCGGAGAACTCCCGCTCGACGTACATGTCATTGACATAGATCGCGGCGGCGACGGGTGTCTCGTTGGCGCTGAGCACTGCCGCGTCGTAGAGCTTCGGCCATTCAAACCCTGCCAGGATGCTAGCCGCCTCCCCCAACGGAGCGAGCGCCGACAGGTCCTCGAACATCCAGGGATAGACGTGCTCGCCGGTGAAGAGCTCAGGTTCGACGTATTCGTCAGGCAGCAGGCGTTCGGCGGACCACCGGGTCGCGCAGCCGTCGGCGTAACAAGCCTCATGGATGGCTGCGTAAAGAGGATTGCGCGAAAAGGGAGAAGCCGAGTCGACGTCATGGAGAAAGGCGGGAGAGTCGACTGGAAGCTCGAGGATGTAATGGAGGTGCTCAGCGCCATCGCTCATGCCGAGCATGCTGCCGAGCTGGCGGAACCGCCGGCCCGTGAGGCGATCGCCTGACGGAAGTCGGAAATCTTCATCATCGAATCGCTCTCGAAGCTTGATCACACGGGCGCGGTCCTCCGGGTAGCGCTGAAAGTACTGGCGGTTTCGATCAAGCACGCGACGGTACGTCGCCGCGTACACGTCGTCGATGTGCCGGCCGAC
>DAIPXW010000002.1:0-25667 GCA_036783075.1 Candidatus Dormiibacterota bacterium
CTGGCGGGCCGCGCGCACCAGCTGATGAAGCGCGTCGGCATGGAGGCCGAGTTCACCTTCTGCGGCGGTATGAGCCGCAACGAGGCATTCGTCAAGGCGATCAAGCACGAGCTGAAAGCTCCCGTCAACGTGCCCGACGGAGAGATGGGGCACTTCAACGGCGCGCTCGGTGCCGGCCTTCTCGCCCTCGACCGCGTGCACAAGCTGCAGGCGGCAGGGGAGTGGACGGGCCGCAGCCGGCGGGTTGCCCAAGGAGCTATCGCATGAGCACGTTCACATCTCGGCCTGCGGCCGATTTCCGCTTCGAAGAGATCCTGTATCACAAGGCGGACTGGGTCGCGCGCATCACGATCAACCGGCCCGAGGTCTACAACTGCTACAGCGCGAAGACCCTGCAGGAGATGACCGTCGCGTTCCGCGACGCCGCCTGGGACGACTCGGTCGCCGTGGTCGTCTTGACAGGTGCCGGCGAGAAGGCGTTCTGCACCGGTGGCGACGTGACCGAGTACCAGTCCGAGTACCTGAAGCGGCCCCGCGACTACTGGAAGTACATGGGGCTGTTCCAGGAGTGCCACGACCAGCTGCGCAACCTCGGCAAGCCTGTGATCGCTCGCATCAACGGCATCGTCGCCGGCGGGGGCAACGAGTTCAACATGGCTTGCGACCTCGCGGTCATGGCCGATCACGCGACGATCCGACAGGTCGGGACCCGAGTCGGCAGCGTCGCTGCCGGGGGGGCGACCCAGTGGCTCCCGATCATGGTCGGCGACCGCCGCGCGCGAGAGCTCCTGTTCACGTGCGATCCCATCAACGCGGCAACCGCGCTCGACTGGGGTCTCGTCAACCGCGTCGTGCCGTACGCGGAGCTGGACGCCGCGGTCGACGTTCTCGCACAGAAGCTGATCGACAAGTTCCCGGAGTGCACGCGCTACACGAAGGAGGCGGTCAACTACTGGAAGGACCAGGCCTGGGCGGCCTCCATCGGACACGCTCGAGACTGGCTCAGCCTTCATTTCGCCACGCTCGAGCCGTATGAGGGCATGACCGCGTTCGTCGAAAAGCGGCAGCCGGACTACAGGGGCATCCGCCAGAGGGCGGCGAGCGGCGGCTCGAGCGAGTTCGTGTGGGGCCCGTACATCGGGGTGTGCGGCTCGTGCGGAGCCAAGGGGATACCGTCCGACTTCGAGTTCTGCGGCAAATGCGGCGCACCGCTGGCCAAGACCCCGGTCGGTGCCGCCGCAGAGGCGTCCGGCGGGCGGTAGGGAAATGCTGCTGAGCCCCGCCGAAGCGATCGACCGCCTGGTGCCGGAAGGTACGGGCCTCCTGGCCGTCGGCGGCATGCACATGCACAACAACCCGATGGAGCTGGTGCGTGAGGTGGTCCGCCGCCGACGGAGGTTCCGCCGACTGCTGACGAGCCCGTCGGCTTGTCTGGCCGCCGACCTCTTGATCGGCGCGGGGCTGGTCGACGAGGTTGCGACCGCCTACATCGGCTTCGAGCACCTCGGGCTCGCTCCCGCCTACCGCCGCGCGGCCGAGTCCGGCGCGGTCACGGTCCTCGAGCTCTGTGAGGCTGCGATCGTGCACGGGCTGCACGCGGGCGCCGGCGGGCTGGCCTTCACGGCCCTGCCATCGGGGCTCGAGCTGTCAGACGTCAGCAGCGCCAACCCCGAGCACTTCCGCACCATCACGGATCCGTTTACGGGCCGCCGTGTCCTGGTGGCGGCTGCGCTCAGGCCGGATGTGGCGCTGATCCACGCCCTCGCAGCGGACGAGCACGGGAACGTCCTGTTCGCGGGCGCGCATTTCACCGACCGGCTGATGGCGATGGCGGCGAAATCGGTGATCGTCCAGGTGGAGCGGCTGGCGGAAGTGGGTGAGATCACCGCCCGGCATTCCGAGCACGTCCTGCCTGGCTTCCTCGTCGCGGCGGTGGTCGTGGTCCCGGGTGGCTGCAAACCCACCGCGTCGCACGGGGCATATGGATACGACGAACCGGCTCTCCGCGATTACCTGAAGGCCGCCCGCACCGAGGAGGGTTTCGCGGACTACCTCGTCGTCAACGGGATGGCGCCGGCCGGAGTTACGGCATGAGCGTCGCAATCGAGCACTCGACCGCCGAACTCATGGCCGCCGTGATGGCGCGCCAGATGCGGCCCAAAGAGGTCGCGATCATGGGGGCGGTGAGCGCGCTGCCACAGGCGGCGTGCCGCCTTGCGCAGCTCACCACGGCCCCAGGCCTGTGGTTCATCGCGGGCGGCAGCGGCGCGGTCAATCCTCATCTCGACCCGCTGGTCGCATCCAGCTGCGACGAGAGGCTGCTGGACGCCGACGTGGCGATGACGCTTCACGACGTGATCCTGGTCGAGGGCCGAGGCGACCTCATCGACGTCTTCTTCGCCGGCGGCCTGCAGATCGACGCGCGCGGCAACTGCAATCTCGGCCCCGTCGGGCCCTGGCGCCATCCAACGCTGCGCGGGCCGGGCGGGGTCGGTCTGCCCTTCGTCTCCCGCGCCGGTCGAGTCGTCATCTACTCGATGTCACACGACCGCCGCACATTCGTCGAGCACGTCGACTTCGTCAGCGGACCCGGCTTTCAGGTCGACCATGGGGAGCTTTTCGGGGGCGGGCCGTCCCTGATCGTCACCCCCCTCTGCACGATGGACTTCGATCCGATCACACACCATGCGAGGTTGGCCACCCTTCACGCGGGCGTCACTCTCGACCAGGTGCTGGCGGCCACCGGGTTCGTGCCGCTGATTCCGCCCGACATCCAGGTCACGCCGCCGCCGACGGCCGAGGATCTGGCAATCCTCCGCCGGATGGACACGGATGGCCTCCTCCGCGGTGCTGCACGATGAAGCGCTTCGAGGATCAGGCGGCGATCGTCACCGGCGCCGCCAGCGGAATCGGACGCGCGACCGCGATCCGTCTTGCCGAAGAGGGCGCGGCGGTGGTGATCGCCGACCTCAACGCGGCCGGCGCTGCCACAGTCGCGGAGACCATCACCGGGTTCGGCGGCCGGGCGCTTGCCCTGAAGGTGGACGTCACGGACGCCCCCGGGGTCAAAGCGATGGTCGAGAAGGCCATCGCCGCGTTTGGCAGGATCCATATCCTGGTGTCCAACGCCGGTTGGGATCGGGCCGGCCCGTTCGCCGACACCGATGAGGAGCTCTGGGACCGGGTAATCGCGATCAACTACCGTGGCCACCTGGCCACGTGTCACGCCGTCCTTCCTTATATGAGGGAGCACGGCGGGGGCCGGATCGTCACCGTTGCCTCGGATGCGGGGCGTGTCGGCTCGAGCGGTGAGGTCGTCTACTCCGGCGCCAAGGGGGCCGTGATCGCGTTCAGCAAGGGCCTTGCCCGAGAGGTCGCGCGTTACGGGATCAACGTCAACTGCGTGGCTCCCGGCCTCGTCGACACCCCCCTTCTGGCCGGGATCGCCAAAGGCAACGAGAAGCTGATCGCGGCGATCGTCCGCTCCATCCCGCTGCGGCGCACCGGGACACCGGAGGAGGTGGCGGCGGCGATCTGCTTTTTCGCCTCGCCTGACGCGACCTACATCACGGGCCAGACCCTCAGCGTCAATGGCGGCCTGACGATGCAGTGAGCGTCGCAGGCCTGCTCTGACCCGTACGATCCAGCGCCGCCGGCGAAATCAGGCGGTGGCGCCTCTCCCGACCGGGCCGGCCGCCGACGCCTCCAGGTGATCGGCCACCTGGTTGAGCAGTCTTCGGAGCTCATTACGATCTTTGGGCAGCAGCTGGCCGATGGCGGCCGCCACCTTCGCCGCGCCCATGCCCCACAGGCGCTGGAACAGGCGGTCGGTTTTGGGGGTCAGCTCGAGCCAGGTCAACCGGCGGTCGCCCGTGTCGGGCACCCGGTTCAGGTATCCCTGCTCCTCGAGGCGGTCGATCAGGGGCACCAGCGTTCCCGGTGTCACGCGCAGGCGCCCGGCCAGCTCCCTACCGGTCTGCCTGCCCCAGCGCCGCAGGGTGGCGAGCGCCCGAAACTGCGCCATGGTGAGGTCGACGTCCATGAAGAACCGTGCCGTCTCGTCGGCGAACGCGGCCTGCTGGCGGCCGTACGCGGTCATGATCGACCGAAGCTCATCGCGGTCCGGGGCCGAGCTCATGCTCGGGTCCCGACCGCCGTGTGATTCACCAATTCGACTTTACCAAATGGCTTGGCTGTGGTCAATCATTCGATATAATCAAACGACCGCCATGAACGTCTTCGGTATGGTCTAGACGTGCTGATCAAGCTGCTGCGCACCTATCTGCGGCCCTACACCCGCGAGGTTGCGGTCGTGATCGTGCTCGTGTTGATCCAGTCGATCGCAAACCTCTACCTGCCCAATCTGAACGCCGACATCATCAACAACGGCGTCGTCAAGGGCGATATCCCCTACATCTGGAGGACGGGCGGCCTGATGCTGGGCATCACGGTGGTCCTCGGGATCATCGCGATCGGCGCAGTTTACTGGGCTTCCATCGCCTCGATGGGCGTGGGCAGGGACCTGCGGGCGGGAGTTTTCGGCCGCGTCCAGACCTTCTCGGCGAAAGAGATGAACCGCCTGGGCACGCCATCGCTGATCACGCGGAACACGAACGACGTGCAGCAGATAACGCTGTTCCTCCAGGTCGCCCTGACCATGATGGTCGGCGCGCCGATCATCGCGGTTGGCGGCGTCATCATGGCCCTGCGCGAAGACGTGACCCTGTCAGCCCTGCTGATCGTCGTGGTCCCGCTGCTGGCCGCCATCGTCGGCTTCATGCTCGTGAAGGCGGTGCCGCTGTTCCGCTCGATGCAGGTCAAGATCGACAAGATCAACCAGGTCCTGCGCGAGCAGATCATGGGAGTGCGTGTCATCCGCGCGTTCAGACGGACGCGCTACGAGCAGGAGAGGTTCGAAACCGCCAATGCGGACCTGACCGCGAACGCGCTGCGCGTGAACCGCCTGTTCGTGCTTGCGTTCCCCGCCCTGATGGGCGTCATGAACCTGACGACGATCGCGGTGCTCTGGTTCGGCGCCGGGCTCGTCAACAGCGGGCAGATGCCCATCGGCAACCTCACGGCGTTCCTGATGTACATCCTGCAGATCCTGATGTCGGTGATGATGGCGATCGCGATGGTCATCCTCGTGCCGCGCGCCGAGGCCAGCGCAGCGCGAATCAACGAGGTCATAACGACGCAGCCGTCGATCGACGATCCGGTCCACCCGGTCGAGCCCGCCGGGGTCACCGGTCGCGTTGAATTCGACAACGTCTCCTTCGGCTACCCGGGTGGTGAGCACCAGGTGCTCGAGAACCTCGCCTTCGAGCTGCGGCCGGGCGAGACCACGGCCATCATCGGCGGCACCGGTTCCGGCAAGACCACGTTGCTCAACCTCATCACGCGCTTCTACGACGTCAGCACCGGGCGCCTCCTCGTCGACGGCGTCGACGTACGCGAGCAGGCGCTCGAGAGGCTGTGGGGTACGATCGGCCTCGTCCCGCAGCGCGCATATCTGTTCAGCGGCACGGTCGCCGACACCCTGCGCTTCGGCAACGAGCACGCCACCGACGAAGAGCTATGGCACGCTCTCGAGATCGCCCAGGCAAGCGATTTCGTGGCGGCGATGCCGGGCGGCCTGGGCGCGCCGATCGACCAGGGCGGCACCAACGTCTCCGGCGGCCAGCGCCAGCGCCTCGCGATCGCCCGCGCGCTGGCCAAGCGCCCCGCGATCTATCTGTTCGATGACTGCTTCTCGGCCCTGGACGCCGGCACCGACGCCAGGCTTCGAGCCGCGCTTCGGTCGGAGACCAGAAACGCGACGGTCCTGATCGTCGCGCAGCGCGTCAGCACGATCATGCACGCGGACCGGATCATCGTCCTGGACGACGGCAAGGTCGTCGGCCTCGGCTCGCACGCCGAGCTCATCGCATCGTGCGAGCCCTACCGCGAGATCGTCGACTCGCAGCTCGGTGCGGCGGCGGTCGCATGATCAACCGCGGTCCGATGGCAGCAGGCAGAGGCCCCGGCGCAGGAGCGCCTGGCCGCCCGATGGGCCGCCCAGGCGGCGGCTTCATGGGCATGGGCGGGCCCCCGGCGGGAAAGGCGAGAGACCTCGGCAAGACCCTGCGGCAGCTCCTCGGACGTTTGAGGCCCGAGCTGCCCCTCATCATCGCGGCCGCCCTGCTCGGTGCCGGGAGCGTCGCCTTCGCCGTGGTCGGGCCCAAGATCATCGGCAACGCGACCAACGTGATCTTCAACGGAATCGTCGGCAAGATGCTGCCGGCGGGCATCACGAAGGCTCAGGCGGTGGCGGCGCTGCACGCGCGCGGCCAGGATCAGCTGGCCCAGATGCTGTCGGGCATGAATGTGACGCCAGGCAAGGGCATCGACTTCGGGCAGCTCGGTGTGATCCTGCTGGTGGCGGTCGGAGTCTACGTCGCCTCTTCGGTGTTCACCTGGGCCCAGGGATACATCATGGCCGGGGTCGCGCAGCGAACCGTGTACGGGATGCGCCGCGACGTCGAGTCGAAGCTGGCGCGCTTGCCTTTGAAGTACTTCGACAGCCACTCGCACGGCGACATCCTGAGCCGGGTCACCAACGACATCGACAACGTGGCCACGACACTCCAGCAGGGCATGAGCCAGATGCTCACATCGGTGCTCACCGTGGTCGGCGTCCTCGGGATGATGTTCTGGATCAGCCCTCTGCTTGCAACGATCTCGCTCGTCACGGTGCCCCTGTCCGTCGTCGTGACCATCTTGATCGCCAGGCGGTCGCAGGTTCAGTTCACGGCCCAGTGGAAATGGACCGGCACCCTGAACGGGCATGTCGAGGAGATGCACACGGGCCATGTCCTCGTCCAGGTCTTCGGGCGCCGCCGCAAGGCGCAGGAGCAGTTCGACGCGCAGAACCGGCAGCTCTACGAGGCGAGCTTCCGGGCACAGTTCCTGTCCGGGATCATCCAGCCGGCCATGCAGTTCCTGGCCAACCTCAACTACGTCGCCATCGCGGTGATCGGGGGCTACCGCGTCGCGTCGGGGACGATGTCCCTCGGCGACGTGCAGGCCTTCATCCAGTACTCGCGGCAGTTCACGATGCCGATCATGCAGATCGCGGGCCAGATGAACCTCCTCCAGTCGGGCCTCGCTTCGGCCGAGCGCGTCTTCGAGCTGCTCGCGGCCGAGGAGGAGACGCCCGAGGGGGCGGTCGGTGTCGAGCTCGGTGATGTCACCGGCCAGGTCTCGTTGGAGCGCGTGCAGTTCAGGTACGAGGCGGACAAGCCGCTCATCGAAGACTTCAACCTGGAGGTCAAGCCAGGCCAGACAATCGCGATCGTGGGCCCGACCGGGGCGGGCAAGACGACGATCGTGAACCTCCTGATGCGCTTCTACGACATCGACTCCGGCCGCATCTGCCTCAACGGTGTGGACACGCACGAGCTCTCCCGGGACGAGGTGCGCAGCGCGTTCGGGATGGTGCTGCAGGACACGTGGCTGTTCGCGGGGACCATTCACGACAACATCGCTTACGGAAAGGAAGGCGCGACCAACGAGGAGATCGTCGCCGCGGCTCAGGCTGCGCACGTCGACTCGTTCGTGCGCACGCTGCCGCACGGCTACGACACGGTGCTGGACGAGGAGGCCTCCGACCTGTCGTCGGGTCAGCGACAGCTGCTCGCGATAGCGCGGGCGTTTCTCGCCGACCCGAGCATCCTGATCCTCGACGAGGCGACGAGCAACGTGGACACCCGGACCGAGGTCCTGATCCAGGCCGCGATGGCACAGCTGCGTCAGGGCCGCACGAGCTTCGTCATCGCCCATCGCCTGTCGACGATCCGCAACGCGGACTCGATCGTCGTCATGGACGGCGGCCGGATCGTCGAGCAGGGCACCCACGCCGAGCTGCTCAAGCGTGGCGGCTTCTACGACGCGCTGTACAGGAGTCAGTTCACCGAGGCATGGACCGCCGGCGAGAACGGCCAGGCCCCGGTCGCGACCGCCCGCCGCGAGCTCGCGCCTGTCAAAGGCGCCTCGACGGATTGAGGCGCCCGGCGACGGGGCCAACACCGCTTCGCCCTCGGGCGACCTGACCGTGGCGCCCGGGCGCAAGGCTCTCGTCCTCGGGGGCGGGGGCATCACCGGGATCGCCTGGGAGCTCGGCCTTTTGGCCGGGCTTGCCGAAGCGGGGGTCGACCTGGCGTCGGCCGACACAGTGGTCGGCACTTCGGCGGGCTCGGTGGTCGGCGCCCAGATCCTGAGCGGGGTCTCGATCGAGGAGCTTTACGCAGAGCAGCTGAAGGACCCGACCGGCGAGATCGCGGCCAGGATGGGGCTCGGGGTGATCGCCCGCTTCGTCATCCTGACCGTCCTGCCAGGGGACGACCAGCGAAGCCGGGCCCGCCTCGGCCGCGCGTCTCTCAAGGCCCGCACGGTGCCGGAATCCGAACGCCGAGCGGTGATCGAGGAGCGCCTGTCGAACCCCTTATGGCCGGAGCGGCGGCTGCTCATCACGGCGGTCGACGCCGACACCGGCGAGGCCCGCGTCTTCGATCGGGACAGCGGCGTGCGGCTCGTCGATGCGGTTGCCGCGAGCTGTGCCGTCCCGCTGATCTGGCCCCCGATGACGGTGGACGGCCGCCGCTACGTAGACGGCGGGGTCCGCTCGATCGCCAACGCCGACCTCGCTACGGGTTGCGACCGAGTCGTCGTCCTGGCCCCGGTGACGATCGCGCTGCGGCGCACCGGTCGCATCGCAAACCAGCTCAGGACGCTGGGACCCGACGTCCGATCGTTGACGGTGAGCCCCGACGCCCAATCACGCAAGGCGATAGGCTCCAACACCCTCGATCCCGCTTTTCGCGCGGCATCCGCCCGCGCCGGCCGCATTCAGGCCGCCGGCGTCGCGGCCGCGGTGGCCGCTGTCTGGTCGGAGCCAGGCTCAGCGCATGGCTGAGGCGTAGCGCTCTGCGCTGAGAGCCCACGCCGAACAGGCCGGGTCATTCACCGGGCCTTCATAGCGTGTCCCGCGTACAGCACCGACCTGTCTTTCGATATCGTCATCGGGCTCCGGCGTCCCATCTCCGCCGGCGTCATCCGGCCTGTTTTCACCTTACGGAGGAGGCTGATCATCCTGAGTGGATTGACGGCCGGCGCGAGACCGACGCTGTCCACCTGGCGGAGGCCCGCAATCTTCAGGCTCGCGAGCAGCTCAGAAGGCTTCACGAAACAGCGCCAGTCGTGGAGGTTTGGAGGCATGAACGCGGTCGCCTTCCATTCCTGGAACAGCTTGATCATCACCAGCCGGCTGGCCTGTGTCCGATTGATCGTGTCGTACAGGTAGATGCCGCCGGTCTTTAGAACGCGTGATGCCTCATCGACGACCCGCTGCAAGTCATCGACATGCTCCAGGACGTCGCAGCAGTACACGAGGTCGAATGTCTGATCGGGAAATGGCAGGTCCTCACCACTTGCCTGCCGGTAGTCGATGGCGAGCCTCGATTGGGCAGCATGCCCTCGGGCGGTGACGATCGAACTCTCAGACGGATCGACGCCTGAGACCTTGAAGCCGAGTCCGGCGACCTCCTCGGCCATGATTCCGCCGCCGCAACCGACGTCCAGGGCTAAAAGGCCGGCGGGGTTGAGCTCGTGCAGCTCGATGACACGACGCAAATAGCCGATCCGCCCCGGGTTGATGGCGGTGCGAAGAGCATTCAGCGGCCGTCGCTCATCCCACCAGATGTCACCGGGGGCGTTGTAAAGCTGGTTGTCGACGGGCATCATCGGCCTCCTTGGATGGTGAAGGGACTTTACTATCGACAATCGTATAGGCTCTATACGAAATGTCAAGACCCACACGGAGGCAGCCCAGGCGATTCATGACTGACCGGATGCGGGCCATCGACGCGGCGGTGACGGCGCGCGTGCATACCAAGTTGAAGCAGCACGGCGCCGGCAACCTTGGAATCGCCCATGCCCGTCTGATGGCCGAGCTCCCGCCCGGCGCCAGGCCGAGCGAGCTGGCAAAGAGACTTGGTGTGACCAAGGCAGCGGTTGGCCAGCTGGTAGCCACGCTCGAGAAGGAGGGATTCGTCGAGCGTACCGCCGACCCGTCGGACGGCCGTGCGCAGATCGTCAGGCCGACCGCTCGCGCGGAAAAGGTGTTGCAGGCGGGGCGCCGCGAGCTCGATCGGATCGAGGCGGAATGGCTCGATCTGCTGGGCTCCCGCCGCCTGGCTGCCCTGGCCGGCAGCCTCGAGATCCTCGACCGATGGCAGGCGGACGCCGGGCGGCTGCTTGAGGCCCGGCGCTTTCCCATGATTCCTTAAGAATCGGCCGCTAAAGTCGGTCTCGGATTGAGCGGGTCGCCCTTCGCGAGACAAGGACCGATCGCGCTCCGGGCCAGGCGCAACCAGGCCGTCTGGTCGAGGCCGGACTTCATATACGGCCTTTTCGCGTTGAATGCCGGGCTCATCTCGGGGTTCTGGTGGTTCAGCTCAGGCTTCGAGATCACCCACAGCTCGAGCGACCTGTTCAACGGGATCGGCCGGGCCACCGGGCTCCTCGGAACCTACCTGGTCCTCTGCCAGCTGTTGTTGATGGCGCGGTCTCGCTGGCTCGAGTCGGGTCTGGGGTTCGAGCGGATGGCGGTGCTGCACAAGTGGAACGGGTACCTCGCAGTCAGCCTGCTGGTCGTCCATGGTGTGTTTCAGACCCTGGGCTATCAGCTGGGGGATGGCAAGGACGTGGCTTCGCAGCTGGGCGATTTCATCGCGCACTACCCGGGTCTTTTGGGCGCGATCGTGGCGCTGGGTCTTTTCGTCGCGCTCGCCGCCGTGTCAGTCGTGATCGCGCGGCGTCATCTCGCGTACGAGACCTGGTACTACATCCACCTTTACGCCTACCTCGCGGTGGCCCTGGCGTTCACCCACCAGATCGCTACCGGTGTCGACTTCGCGGGAAACCCACTGTTCGTCGCCTACTGGTACCTGCTCTACGTCTGCACGTTCGGCCTGCTGATCCTCCATCGCGTCGTCGAACCCCTGCTGTCGTATCAGCGCCACCGCTTTCACGTCCAGGCCGTGCAGAAGGAGGGCCGCGGGGTCTTCTCGATCTACGTCGCCGGCCGGAACCTGCGCGACTTCCAGGCGCAAGCGGGACAGTTCGCGATCTGGCGGTTTGTCGACCGCGGCCGCTGGTGGCAGGCTCATCCTTTCTCGATCTCGGCCATCCCTGACGGGCGCCGCCTGCGGATCACCGTGAAGAACACCGGCGACTTCACCGCTGGGATTCACACTCTCAAAGTCGGCACGCCCGTGCTCATCGAAGGGCCGTTCGGCAAGTTCACCGAACGGCCGGCCGGCCGGAAGGTCCTGTTGATCGCGGGCGGCATCGGCATAACGCCGATTCGTCCTCTGGCCGAGGAGATGGCTGCCGACGGGTTTGACGTCCGGGTCCTCTACCGGGCCCACGGCCCTGGGGACCTGATATTCAAGACTGAGCTTGACGCCCTGAAGGAAAGGCACCCCGTCCGCCTTGACTACCTCCTGTCAGAGGAGGGCGGCCGCAAGCGACCTCGTGACGCCTGGTTCCGAGCTGACGCCCTGGTCCGGCTCGTCCCGGACATCAAAGAGCGCGATGTATACATATGTGGACCGATACCCATGGCCACGACGCTTCATGACAGCCTGCGCACGATCGGGGTGTCGCCGGATCACGTTCGCACCGAGGCCTTTCAACTGCTGTGAGAAGGGCGTCCATCATCACAGGCGCGGCGATAGTCGGTGTCGCGTGGATCGCCGGGTACAAGGTGACGGCCCAGCCGGCGGGGCTGTCAGCCTTGCTGCCGGCCCAGAGCCCCTCACCGGACCAGACCACGCCGAGCCCCGCGGCTTCTCCGAGCCCGCTGCCTTCCGGCCAACCCGCGCCGTCACCCTCTCCGAGTCCCAGCCCGACGGGCGCCGCCAACGGCACGTTCACCGGGTCCGATTTTCCAAACCGGTTTGGCGACGTGCAGGTCCGGGTCGTGATCGACAACGGCCGCATCACGGACGTGCAGGCGGTGCAGCTCCCGTTCGACCGCGCGCGCTCGGCCTACATCAGCCAGGTGGCGGGTCCGATGCTCCGCTCGGAAGTCCTGCAGGTGCAAAGCGCGCAGATCGACATCATCAGCGGGGCGACTTACACGAGCGAGTCTTACGCGCAGTCGGTGGAATCGGCTCTGCAGAAGGATCACCTGGGTTGATGGTCATCCAGGTTCCTCTGCGCCGTACCGAAAATGTGATGGGCATGCCGGTCACGGTGCAGGTCAACGACCACGCAATCCCGACCGCGGCGCTGGACGACGTGTTCGCCGATTTCGACCTCCTCGACCAGACTTTCAGCCCCTTCCTGAAGATGAGCGCCGTGAGTCGAATCAACCGGTGTGACTTGCGGCCGGATGATGCGGAAGAACTGGTGAAACAGGCGCTTCATCTCTGCCGGCTTTACGAGACTGCGACCAACGGTTACTTCTCGGCCTGGCTCAATAGAGCCCTGGATCCCTCGGGGCTCGTCAAAGGCTGGGCGATCGACCGGGCCTGCACCATTCTCGACGGCTACGGGTGCCGAAACTATTACGTGGATGCAGGTGGCGATCTGCAGGCTCGCGGAGCGAACGAGCATGGCCGGCCGTGGCGAGTCGGGATCCGGCATCCGGTCCGTCGCGACAAAGTCGCCAGGGTGATCAACGCAAGCGATCTCGCCGTCGCCACTTCCGGCACCTACGAGAAGGGCGACCATATCGTCGATCCGCACACCGGTCTGGCCGCGACGGAGCTGCTGAGCTTCACGGTGGCCGGCCCTGACATCCTTCAAGCCGACGTATACGCGACGGCGGGGTTTGCGATGGGGAAAGCGGGCCTCGAGTTCGTGGAACAAAGCGCCGGCTACGAGGCTTATGCCATCGATCGAGACTGCATCGCGTCCTGGACCTCCGGCTTCGACTCGCTGTGCGTACAGAGCACCGCGTAAGTCGGGCCCGCCGACCACTCTCGATATCATGCGCGGGCATGTTGCTGCGCCTGTTATGTTCCGCGGCGTAAAAAAGTTCGGATCGCGGCTGAGATCACCCGGGTGACTTACCTTACTTATCGCGCACCAGGCCGCGCGCTGTCGAGCGTACCTGGCAACCAGGGATCCCGATGTCGATAGTCACGCGCCTGGCGCTCAAGCTCGGCGGGGTCGCATTCCTCGCCGTCGCCCTTATTTTCGGCGGCGGTGTCCTGGCCGCCACGCAGCTGCAGCAGGACCTGCTGCCTAACATCTCGTTCCCGGCCTTCATCGTCATCACCGCCTATCCGGGGGCCTCTCCGGGTGTGGTCGACGATCAGGTCACCGTTCCCGTCGTCAACTCGCTCGCCGGGGTCAACGGCGTCGACACGGTGCAGTCGACCTCCAGCCAGGGAGCCTCGTTGGTGATCGTCCTTTTCAAAGACGGCACCGACATCAACGTGGTGCGACAGGACGTCACCGCCGCTCTCGACAAGGTCAAGCCACTTCTACCCCCGCAGGCGATCGCGCCGAGCGTCCAGACCTTCTCGACGAACGACATCCCAATCCTCGAGTACGCGGTTTCCGCCGATCAGCCGCTCGGAGAGCTCGCGGGAGAGCTGCGGGCGCAGGCGCTGCCCAAGCTCAAAGGCCTTGCCGGCGTCTCATCTGTGGTGATCAGCGGCGCGCCGACCGACGAGGTCCAGGTGATCCTCGACCCGGTCAAGCTGGCGACCCATGGGGTCAGCGTGGCCCAGGTCGTGGCGGCCCTCCAGGCCGCCTCCACGGTCGAGTCCATCGGCGGCCTGAAGCAGGGGGACACGACGATCCCGCTCCAGGTGTCCGGCTCCCTTACGAGCCTCGACCAGATCGCGAACATCGTGGTCGCACCGACTCCAGTACCTGGCGCGCGGCCCCTGCCTCCAGTCGCGATCAACCAGCTGGGCACCGTGCAGCAGGTGTCCGTGCCCGCCGACACGATCACCCGCACGAACGGCAAGCCGAGCATCGGGCTCCAGGTCCTCAAGGCCCCTGACGGCAACACCGTGACGGTTGCCAAGGAGGTCAAGAACGCGCTGCCCGACATCAGGTCGAGAATCGGAAACGGCGTTCAGTTCGCGAGCGTGTCCGACCAGGCGACGCCCATCTCGGACGCGATCGCCACCATCTTGCGCGAGGGCCTTCTGGGCGCGGTCTTCGCCGTTCTCGTCATCTTCCTGTTCCTGCGCAGCGCGCGCGCCACCGTGGTTGCGGCCGTGTCGATCCCGCTGTCGCTGATGGTTGCCCTTCTCGTGCTCTGGTGGCAGGGAATCACGCTCAACATCCTGACGCTGGGCGGAATGATGGTCGCCATCGGCCGGGTGGTCGATGACGCGATCGTGGTGCTGGAGAACATCAGCCGCCACGTGAGCGAAGGCGAACGGCCGATCGTCGCCGCTTACACGGGCGCCCGGGAGATCATCACGGCCGTCTCGTCCTCGACGCTGACCACCATCGCGGTCTTCCTCCCGATCGCATTCCTCACCGGAATCGCGGGCAGCTTCTTCCGGCCGTTCGCGCTCACCGTGGTGGTGGCCCTGGCGGCTTCGTTGGTGGTGGCGGTCACGATCGTGCCGCTTTTGGCCTCGCGCTTGCTTCCGCCTTCGAACGCGGAGGGCGCGGAACGGCGGCTTCAGTACAACTTCATACAGCGCGTCTACGTCCCCGTCATCCGCTGGGCGACCGGTCACCGCCTGCTCACCTTGCTCGCGACCGGGGCCTTCTTCATCGGTTCGCTTGCCCTCCTGCCGCTGCTCCGAGTGAACCTGCTGGACCAGTCGTCGAGCCCCAACTTCCCGGTGGCGATCACGATGCCGGCCAACTCGACCCTCGTCCAGACCGACACCGAGACCCAGAAGGTCGAGAACCTGATGAAGGGCATTCCCGGCATCTCCGCGTACCAGGCCGTCGTCGGCGGCCAGGCAGACCCGTTTGCTCCGCCGGGGACCGTCCCCGCGGATCCCACCCTGGCCACGGTCCTCGTACTCGTCGACGCGGGCTCGTACGACACGGCGCTCTCCGGCGTGCAGCGTGCGTTGAAGGGCTACAGCGGACCGGCCAAGATCCAGGTGGGCCAGGCGCAGAGCAGCTCAAACGCGAGCAGCAGCCAGATGCAGGTGGACGTTCGAGCGGCGAACACGGACGACCTGCAGGCGGCCACCACCTCGGTCCTGTCGGCCCTGTCGAAGGTGTCCGGGCTCAGCGACGTCAAGTCGAACCTCGCCACCTCGAAGCCGACCTACCAGCTGGTGCCCACCGACAAGCTCGGGCCCTCGGGCCTCACCATCCTGCAGCTGGCCGGCTTCATCGCCGAGGAGATCAACGGGCGGGTGGCGGCGCAGGTCAACCTGCCACAGGGCACGATGAACGTGCGCGTGGAGCTGCCCCCCGGCCTCGCCGACAACGCGCTGGCGCTCGCGGCCCTGCCGGTTCCGACCGCCACCGGAATCGTGCCGCTCGGTTCGCTCGTGACCCTCCAGCTAGTGAACGGGCCGCAGGCCGTGAACCGCGTGAACGGGGATCGTGACGTGACGATCACCGGGACGATCACCGCGAACGACACGAGGGCGGTGCAGAGCAACGTGACAAACGCCCTCGCCGGGGTGTCCTTGCCGGCCGGCGCCTCGATCTCGACGGGCGGAGTTTTCCAGCAGCTTTCGACCGTGTTGACCCAGTTCGCCCTCGCTTTGGCCGCCGCGATCGCGCTGGTCTACATGATCATGGTGGCGACGTTCCGGTCGCTGCTGAAGCCGTTGGTGCTGCTCGTGGCGATCCCCTTCGCGGCGTCAGGGGCGATCATCGCCCTGGTCTCCACGGGCACGTCGCTGTCTCTTCCCGGACTGATCGGCATCCTGATGCTGACGGGCGTCGTGGTCACCAACGCCATCGTCCTGCTCGACCTCGTCGAGCAGTATCGCGACCGCGGCCTCAACCTCCACGACGCGCTGATCGAGGGCGGCCGCCACCGGCTCCGCCCCATCCTGATGACCGCCTTCGCCACCATGCTCGCGTTGGTGCCTTTGGCGGTCAGTGGAAACAGCGGTGGGGCGTTCATCAGCGCCCCGCTGGCCATCGTCGTCATCGGAGGCCTTTTCACCAGCACCTTCCTGACGCTGGTCCTCGTTCCAGTCCTGTACTCGCTTACAGCCCGATTCAGCGGGCAGCGGTCGACCAGGGACCTCGACCTCGTGCTGGATGCGGCGGAAGACCGAAGGTTCAAGCCGATCGGCATCCGAGGGTCGGCCGCGACCGCGGAGCCGGCCGCCACCCCTCTCGCGCCCGCGGTTCCAGTCGCGAACGGCCGGTATGCGGTGAGCATGATGATCGAGCCGAAGCCGGGCACGACGGGCGACAGGGCGGTACTGGCCGCGCTCGAGGAGGCGGGTCTGGTCGTCGAGCCGGTCGCCAACACGGCCAGGGTCAAGGTCCGGGTGGCGGGCGTCGAGGCCGGCACGGCCGACCAGGCGAAGGAGTCGGCGCTGGCGCGCGTGCGGGGCATCATCCCGCCGGCGGGTTACAACCTCTCGGATCCCGAGTCCGAGAGGCTCAAGACCTGATCACGCTGATCGACGGGCCGCCGGGCCGGCCGAGCGCGGCGATCAAGTGGCCGCTTCTTCCTTGGCCTCGAGGAGCTCGCCTTCGATGTTGATCTGGATCTCATTGCTGACGATCCATTTGCCGTCCAGCATCATCTCGAACGTCATGCCGAAATCCTTTCGGTTGATCTCGCCCTCAGCCGCGTAGCCGATACGGTGGCCCATCCGAGGGTCGTTGAACTCCCCGTACTTGACCACGGCGAGCTTGACCGGATGGGTGTGGCCCTTGATGGTCAGGTCGCCCGTCATCGTGTACAGATCGGTGCCCGCAGCCTCGATCTTCGTGCTCTTGAACGTCATCGTCGGGTGCTTGTCGACCTCGAGAAAGTTGGACGACAGCAGGTCTTTGTCGCGCTGCTCGTTGTGAGTGCGGATGCTCGCGCTCTTGATCGTCGCTTCAACCTTCGAGCGCTCCGGGTGCTCGGGGTCGATCTCTCCGCTGGCGGAGACGTCGGCGAAATGACCTCGCACCGTCATCATGCCCAGGTGCTTGGCCGAGAACTCGACCTGAGTGTGCATCGGATCGAACTTCCAAATACCCATGTTCACCTCCTGATGAACTGAACGGATGGGCCGTACCGACCCAAACCGGGCCCCAGGCCATCGAACAGGCGCATCCCCACCGCCGGACGGCATCCGTCCAACTCGTTTGAACCGCTTGCGGCCCCGCCCTATTTCCGGCCGATCGGTTTCCGTGCGCCCCCATCAGAGACCGGATGGGTGACGAAGACCCTGTCGAGCCCTAGATCCAACCTCGGCGCCGGAAGAAGTAGAGCTGGATCGCTACCGCGCAGAGCATGGTGCCCACCCCAAACCAGAAGGCGTTCTGAGGGGACTCGAAAACGCCGGTCAGCAGCGAGAAGTTCATCCCGTAGAACCCGGTGAGGAAGCTCAACGGCAGAAAGAGGCTGGCGATCGCGGTCAGCGTCTTCATAGTCTGGTTGAGGCGGTTCGACACCGTCGACAGGTAGACGTCCATCGCGCTGCTGAGCAGGTCGCGAAGGCCGTCGACCGTCTCGTACTGCCGGACGATATGGTCGAAGACGTCTCGGTAGTAGAGGGTCATGTCCGCCTGCTGCAGGTGGATGCCGTGCGTGATCAGACGCTGAAACACGTCGCGTTGAGCGCCCAGGAATCGGCGCAGCTCGGTCACGGAATGCTTCAAGTGGTAGATGCGATTCAGCGACTCGGGTGTCGCTTTGACCGTGATCTCGTCCTCGAGCTCGTCGACGGTGTCGTCGAGCTGCTCGAGGACCGGAAACGTGGCGTCGACGAGCGCGTCCACGACCAGGTAGGTCAGGAACGCGGGCTGGCCGTTGGTCAGATCCGGGCTCTTGGTGAGCCGTTTCTGAAGGTCGGCCAGCACCTTTGATGGATCGACGTGCACCGTGATCAGGTAGTTGGGCCCGACGTACAGGTGGTGCTCGCGCAGCGCGATCTCATCCGCGGTCCACTCGGCCTGGAAGATCACGGCGAAGTTGTAGTCGGGATATTCGTCGAGCTTGGGGCGCTGGTTCTGGTGCTGGATGTCCTCGATCGTCAGCGGGTGGAACTTCAGGACGTCCTCCAGCAGTCTGTAGTCGTCGTCAGTGGGTTCATCGATGTCAAGCCAGAGCCCGTCGCTCTTGACTGCGGCGAAACACCGCTCGACGTCGGCGTCCGAGACCTCCGCTTTGTTGCCATGGATGGTGAGGAGTGTCCTCATCGCAAGCGCATGCTAACGAGCCGGCACACAGTCGGGAACGGTCGCCGCTACCTGGGATCGATTGGCGTGATGATGCCGAGCCTCTCCTCCAGCGCCGCCGCGGCATCGAGGCACAGGTCCTCGCGGTAGCGAGGGCCGATCACCTGCACCGCCTGTGGGAGACCGTCCGCGATGCCCACCGGAAGGGCCACAGCAGGCAGTCCCAGGGCGTTGACGGCGATGGTCATGCGCATCCCGCGGATGGTCCCGGCCACCTCAGCGGAGCTCCGGTCCCTGCCGACGACGAAGGGTATTTCGGTGCAGATCGGGGCGACGATCAGCGGGTGATCCTCCTGGAACTCACCCCACGCCCGCAGGATCGATTGCCGAGTCATGAAGCTCAGGGTCGTTGTCATCGGGTCCGGATCGCCGAGCACCCCAAAGAACACCGTCAGCCACTTTCTGGCGTAGTCGCGGAGCATCGGCGACAAGATCGGCCATCCTGCCCGCATGTCAGGGTTGAGCATCTCCAGCCCGGACTTCGCCGCTTCCTCTATGCGTGGCGGCTCGACCTCGTCGACGACGTAGCCTGCGTCCTGCAAAGCGCCGGCGGCCTTGCGAGCTCCTTCCTGTACCTGCTTCGCGGTGCCGAGTCCGGCGGGGTCGACCACGAGGGCGACACGGACCGGCTTCAACGGTGCCGGGCCGCGCAGTGGCGCCGGCACAGTCCAAGGGTCACGCCACGTAGGGCCGACCAGGACCTCCAACGCGGCGCGAAGGTCGGCAACTCGCCGCGCCATCGGTCCGTTGACACCTATGAGCTGGTTGCTGATGGGGGCATCTGGCGCGCCCGCGGTGGTCGCATGCGGGATGCGGCCGAGGGTGGGCTTCAGCGCCGTGATGCCGCAGCACTGGGCCGGCCACCGAAGCGACCCGAGCGTGTCGTTCCCGAGCCCCAACGGACTCATACCGGTGGCAAGCGCGGCAGCCTCGCCGCCACTCGAGGCGCCGGGGGTTCTCGACCGATCCCACGGGTTGAGGGTGGCGCCCCAGAGCTCGCTGTCAGTGTGCCAGCTGATCGCGAAGTCGGGCATGTTGGTGCGGCCGATCGGGATCGCCCCAGCAGCCTTGAGGCGCTCGACGGCGGGCGCGTCCAGGCTCGGATACGCGCGTGCCAGAGCCTCGACTCCCTGAGTTGTCGGCGTGCCGGCGACGTCGATGTTCTCCTTGACCGTGAAGGGGACGCCGTGGAACGGAGGTAGATCGCCGCCGGCTGCGACCGCGCGGTCAGCCGACTTCGCCGCTTCGACGGCCTGGTCGCCCAGGACGGCAACTACAGCGTTGATCGATGGGTTCACCGTCTCGACCCGACGCAGGTGAGCTTCGATGACCTCTTGGCTGGAAGCTTGCCTGGATCTGATTGCCTCCGCCAGGTCGGTGGCGCTCATGCGCCAGAGGTCGGTGATGGTCGTGACGCCCATCACGGCATTCCCCAGGATGACCTGCCGTGCCGCGCTGGCGTTTCAACCGGTCGGCGCATGGCGTTCGCAAGCATTCCAGAGCATCTCCAGCCCGAAGTTGCTCCGCGATCGAACGGAACGGTAGGGGCGATCGACCCGCGACCGGTCCATCGTCTGTCCCTTGCCCGAGTCCGGCTTCGCGGTGACAGTGAGGCAGGAGGTAGGGAATGCCCATCGAGCGGCTCACCGCCGAGGATCGGATCATGCTGTGGCCGGACGAGATCTGGCCGCAGGACATCGGAGCGATCGCGTTGCTCGACGGCTCCAACCTGCTTGATGCTGATGGTCGCTTTCGGATCGAGGCTGCGAGGGAGGCGGTCGCACGCCGGCTGCATCTCGTGCCTCGGTTCCGCCAGCTCCTCTATGTGCCGCCGCGAGAGCTGGGCGGGCCGCTCTGGGTGGACGCGCCGGCATTCGACCTCGCCGACCACGTCCGCGCGCTCCCGCTCCCACCACCTGGCGACGAGGCTCAGCTGCTGCTTGCAGTCGAGCAATTGAGGCTGCGTCGCATGGACCGGTCGCGACCGCTGTGGGAGATGTGGTTCCTTCCGGGGCTGGCGGAGAGGCGCGTCGGCCTGTTCGTGAGGACGCACCACTGCATCGCCGACGGAATCGCCGGGGTGGCCACGCTTGGCACGTTCTTCGATGTCGCCCCGGATGCGATCGCTGCGCCAGGACCCACCTGGACTCCGGCGCCGGCGCCATCGGTGGACGATCTCCGCACGGACAATCGCCGGCGGCAGGTGGACGAGCGGGCCCGCAGGTTCTCGATGCTCGCGCACCCGATGCGCAGCGCGCGGCGCGCGGTGACCGCGTGGCCGGCGATGCGCGAGCTCCTCGCGGAAAAGGAGCTTCCCGCGACCAGCCTCGACCGTGTGGTCGGTCCCGGCCGCAACTTCGCGCTCGTTCGCGGCAGCATCGATGTGGTCAAGGAGGTCGCCCACGCCGGCGGAGCGAAGGTCAACGACGTCTTGTTGACGGTCATCGCCGGCGGCCTGCGGGCGCTCCTGCGCAGTCGTGGAGAGCCGGTCGACGATGTGGTGTTGCGAGTCTACGTGCCCGTTTCGCAACGCCACGGAGAGTACGCCGTTGCTCGGGGGAACCTGATCGCGCAGATGGTCGTCCCGCTTCCCATCGGCGTCTCCGATCCCCGCCTGAGGCTTCGGCAGATCGCAGCGGAGACCACCAGGCGGAAAACGAGAAGCCGTCCTTCCGTAGGCAAGCTGCCGCATCGCGGAGTTCTCGGGCGAACGTTCCTGAAGCTCGTGAACCGCCAACGCGTGAACGTCACCAGCGCCGACCTACCAGGGCCCGAGTTTCCTCTGTACCTTGCCGGGGCGCGGCTGCTCGAGGTGTTCCCGGTGCTGCCCCTCATCGGACGCGTGGCTCTCGGTGTGGGTGCGATGTCGTACGCCGGACAGTTCAACGTCACGGCGATCGCCGACAAAGAGACCTATCCCGACATCGAGGTCTTCGCCGCGGGTGTCAGGGACGAGCTGGATGCGCTCGCAGCGTCATTGAGGTCAACAAGGGCCGTCGCCTAGCCCCGTCGTGAATGGAGGTCGCTAGCGCTCGGCGAGGCCGGTCAACGCCCAGGTCGTGGCCGCCGCGACCGAGTCGAACTTCCGCATGGCCAGCCCCTGGACCTGCCTCTGCTCAAAGAACCTATCGCGCTGCATCTTGCCCATGCCGGTGGCCGCCGTCACAGTGGCCATACGCTTCAGGCCGGCCGACACCACTCCCGGAAGCCAGACCTCCCTGGCCCAGATCTCGTCGTCGGCGCGGACCACCTTCGCCTTTCGAGAGTCACCGACGACGTAGAGCACATTGCGTTCGCGAATCGCGTGCAGCACGGTCGTCAACGTGGCTCGGACCTCCGCGCTGGTAGCGAAGCCTTTCCATTCCGCGTAGAGGATCTTCGGGCCGCTCCGCCATCTGACCGAGACGTACGGCTCGTCCACGTAGGTTTCATTGGCCAGCGACTTGCGGGCAGGGCTGGTTGTAGTCATGTTTCAGCTATACGCGCCTCAGCTGTCCGCCGCCACCCCGGTATCACCGGCCCGAGCCCCACTCGAACGCATGGGGCGTCAACACCCTGAACGACCCGCACCTCTTCCGCCGAACCCGGGCACCCGTTTGTCACAATGAGGCGCCCGGCGGATTTGATGCCTCCCCCCAACATGTGGCTCAACCGCGTTGCCGGAGCCGCTTGCGTGGGCTTTGGCATATTCGTCGCGATCACGAGCGTTGCCGGCGCGGTGATCGGGGTCCTGGCCTGGAACGGATGGCTCGCGATCATCTATGGAAGCCTTGGCTTGACGATGGGCGTGGCCGGAATCGTCGGGGTCTGGACAAGGCCTCCGCTTCGGTCCGCTCTTTTCGGCTGGTTCCTGGTCGGCATCGCCAGCCGGGCACTGGTGGAAGGCGGCCTATACCTCTGGTTCGTCAGCCTTCCGATTGCGGTCGTTGTCCTCTCGGGCCTTGCCTTCGAGCTGTTCCGCGCGCCCTCGGTCGCCGGCACCGTCTGGGCGTCGGTAGGCGGCGGCCTTGCGCTTTACTCTCTTTTCGCGCTTGCCTATGTGGCGCCCAACCTTCCGGCGATCTGCCTGCCGTTTCCCGACCCTGGAAAATCAGCAGTCCTCGTCTCGTACCCGATCGGCAATCCTCCCTGGGACTTCCCGGAGCGCAAATACCAGGCGTACTGCTTCAGGGCATCTCGGTAGTCAGCCGCTCACGGCTTTCCTTGCCCTCGCGGCGGGACTAGGATTTCAACGATGGGCATCGAAACTTCGTCCCTGACCTTCGCCGTCTCGCCGGCCCCGCACCGCGTGCCTGCGGAAACCCGGGAGCGGCTCCTGGCCGACCCAGGGTTTGGAAGGATCTTCAGCGAGCACATGGTCCGGATCGATTGGAGCCGGTTGCTCGGCTGGCACGGTGCCCAGCTCGTCCCTTACGCGCCGCTCCAGATGGACCCCGGAACATCGGTCCTCCACTACGCCCAGGCCGTCTTCGAAGGCCTGAAGGCGTTCCGCCAGAAGGACGGCGGCGTCGCCGTCTTCCGACCCGACGCCCACGCCGCCCGTTTCCGGCGCTCAGCCCGCCGGCTCGCCCTGCCGGAGCTTCCGGAGGAGGTGTTCGTCGAGGCCATCGACCGCTTGATCGAGATCGACGGCGACTGGGTCCCAAACGCGCCCGAGCACAGCTTTTACCTTCGGCCCTTCATGTTCGCGAGCGAGGTCTCGCTCAACGTGCACCCGTCGACCGACGTCACGTTCCTTCTGATCGCGTCGCCTTCGGGCTCATATTTCCCGAGCGGGGTGAAGCCTGTCACCGTGTGGCTGTCGGAGGACTTCAGCCGCGCCGCACAGGGCGGCACGGGCGAAGCGAAGACCGGAGGCAACTACGCGGGAGGCCTGCTCGCGCAGGCCCAGGCGGCGGAGCAAGGGTGCGACCAGGTCGTCTGGCTGGACGCACGAGAGCACCGCTGGGTTGAGGAGATGGGCGGCATGAACCTTTGCTTCGTCTTCGGGACCGGAGCGGGTGCGCGCCTGCTCACGCCCGCGCTGACCGGCACCCTGCTGCCTGGCGTGACGCGCGACGCACTCCTGAAAATCGCGGCCGACCTCGGCTACCGCGCGGAAGAGGGCCGGATCAGCACCGAGGAGTGGCGCCAGGGGTGCGCAGACGGCTCGCTGACGGAGGTGTTCGCGTGCGGCACGGCGGCGGTGATCACACCGGTCGGCTCGGTCAAGTCGGCGCGCGACTCGTGGACCGTGGGCGATGGCAAGCCGGGCGCGATCTCGATGCGGCTGCGCCAGGCCCTCGTCGACATCCAGCGCGGCGCCGCTCCCGATCCACACGGCTGGATGCACCGCGCGCCGCGAACCGTCTGAAACCTCCCGAGGTATTCAAAGAGGAGCTTCATGGCTGCAAAGCGTGTCGTCATCGTGGGAGGGGGTGGGACCGGTGACGCGGCCGCGTTCGGCCTGCGCAAGAAGGGGTTCGACGGCGAGGTGGCCGTCATCAGCGCGGACGCCGACCGGCCTTACGACCGGCCCTACCTGTCGAAAGAGTTCCTCCGTGGACAGGTCGACCTCCCCAAGGTCTACCTGCACGAAGAGTCCGAATACGCGCAGCAGAAGATCGACCTTCGGCTGAGCACGCGCGTGACCGGCGGCTCGCTTTCGGCGCGCAAGCTCGTCCTCGAGGGCGGCGAAGAGGTGGCGTTCGACGTGCTCGTGCTCGGTCTCGGCGGAACCCCGCGCCGCTTGGCCGACATGCCCGTGGCCGACAACGTGTTCACGCTGCGGTCGCTCCGCGACAGCCAGGCGCTTCGCGATGCGCTGCACCGCAGTTCGCGCCTGCTGCTGATCGGCGCGGGGTTCATCGGCGCGGAGGTGGCCGCGTCGGCGCGGCAGATGGGTAAGGAGGTCTTGATGGTCGAAGCGGCGCCGGTGCCGCTCGCGCGGGCGCTCGGCACCGAGGTCGGCGCCATCTACGCGACGATCCATCGCTCGCAGGGCGTCGACGTGCGCACCGGGACCAAGGTTGAGAGGTGGCATACCGACGGCCGGCGGGTGGCCGGCGCCACCCTGTCGGACGGGCGCCGAGAAGAGGTGGACCTCGTCCTGGAAGCGGTCGGCATCGACCCGAACCTCGACCTTCCGAAAGCGCTCGGCCTGCCCGTCGAAGGTGGCGGCGTCCGCGTGAACGAGATGCTGCGGGCGGCCGACGGCGTCTACTGCGGCGGCGACATCGCGCTGCACCAGCACCCGGTCCTGGGGCGCGCGATTCGCGTCGAGCACTGGGAGGTCGCGAAGAACCAGGGTCGCGGGATCGCCTCGGGGATCGCCGGTGGAGACGCTCCGTACACCAGGTTGCCGTATTTCTGGTCGGACCAGTACGACGTCAACCTCGAATATCGGGGACAGGCTTCGGGAGAGGATCGCGCCGTGTGGCGCGGCGACCGCGACGGGCTGTCGTTCACGGTCTTCTACCTGCGCAACGGGCTGATCGACGGCGTCCTGTCGATGAACGACAGCAAGACGAACGAGCTGGGCGGCAAATTGATCGAAACCCGGCGGCCGGTGAGCGAGGCGGCGCTGGCGAGCACCGGCGCGAGCCTGGAGGACCTGGTGACGGCGTCCTAGGCGGGCGCCTGTTCTGGAAGCAGCCAGGGCAGCGCTTCGGCCATCGGCCGCATCAGCGTCGCCACGTGCTCCTTGCCGACGAGTCCTTCGGAGACGAGGCCGAGCGCAGCCATGAACGCGGCGTCCTCCGCCTTGTGGCCAGTCTCGCCGTGCTCGGCTTTCCAGGACACCAGCGCGTCGCCCGACTCGGTCAGGCCGAACAGCGACCTGCGCACCTCGTCCCAGGCCGGCCCGCGGTTGTCGCGCTCGATGGCGTGCAGGGCGGCCTTCTCGGCGTCGTGCATTGTCGGCAGCCCGTGCTTGCCCACGTGGCGGTCCCAGCCCATCGCTGCCCTCTCGACGCCCGCCGGCGACAGCACCCTCACGTCCTGCATCAGCCGCGCCAGCGTTCGCTGGTGCTCGGGGAAACCGTAGCCCTCGGCGTCAACACCCACGCGATTAGCCTAGCCGGATCGAGTCGACGGGGTGAATCTCGCGCCATCCGTGATCCGTGTCAAGCACCCACGGACCATCCATCGAGACGTGGTCGCCGATGACCGGGATCGGCAGGTTGGACCTGGGACACCTGGCGGCGGATTGCGCGTCGGGTGGATTGGTCGTCGGGGGGCAGTCCGGTGTCACCTCCGCGAGCATCGCGGGACGGGCCTGGAAA
>DAIPXW010000003.1:0-24554 GCA_036783075.1 Candidatus Dormiibacterota bacterium
GTGGAGGAGGTGGTACCCGAACCTCCGGGCAGCGCCGGCGCGGATTACGACGCGACAGCGCGAGCGCTCGACGAGGCGCTGCACCGCCACATGCTCCCGCTGCTGTCGCTGCCCACCGAGCAGCTGCTCCAGCACCGCTACGAGAGGTTCCGCTACATCGACTCGCTCGTGCACGCCGAGCCTCACTTCGGCCCCAAGATCGATTAAGTGCGGACGTCGCCAATAGGCCGGGTTCATCCCGGCCGACATCTGGCGTCCGATTTCCAGACGCCGGCCAAACGCCGCGTGGAGTTCCCGGGACGGGGTCCCGCGGGGGAGGGCCGTAGCCCTCACCCGGGCTCTTGAGGGTTGTTGCCCAGCGCGTGGTGGCTGGGTCGGTTAGCTGGGAGGAGGCCGGCTCGGCGCGTCGTGCAACCATCGGGCACGGGTACGTGTTGTTGGTGGGTGCGGCATCCGATGACGATGAGGCGAGCGTGCGGCGGCTGGCGGACAAGGTGATCGACCTCCGGGTCTTCGCGGACGAAGCCGGGCGCATGAACCTGAGCCTCGTCGACGTCATGGGCTCCGCCCTGGTCGTGTCGCAGTTCACGCTGTTCGCCGACATGAGCCGCGGCCGCCGGCCCAGCCTGCTCAAGGCAGGCGACCCGGCTCGCGCGGAACAGCTCTACGAGATCTTCGTCCGGCGCTTTCGCGAGCGCGGAATAGAGACGGAGACCGGCAGCTTTGGAGCAGACATGCGCGTCGCAATCGAGAACGACGGCCCTGTCACCCTGGTGCTGTCGACCGATGAGTGGTACACGCGTGTCTGATTCGAAACAAGCGTCGCGCCCGTACGCGGCTCTCGTCGGGCTGGCCCTGATCTGGGGCGCCTCGTTCCTGTTCATCAAGGTGGCGGTGCACGACATGAGCCCGGAAGTGCTGCTGCTGCTTCGGTCGAGCACAGGTTGCCTAACCCTGGCGGTGATCATCCGCCTGCTTGGCAGACCGCTCTTCGGTGAGGGTTGGCGTACGCGTCTTGTCCCGTTCGCGATCATGGCGGTGACGAACTCCGTCGTGCCGTGGATCGCGATCGCCTGGGGCGAGGAGCGGATCTCGAGTGGGCTCGCGAGCATCCTCAACTCGACGACCACGGTCTGGACCGCGGTGCTCATCTACTGGGTGATGCCGAGCGAGCGCCCCAGCCTGGTCAACTACGCCGGCGTCGTGCTCGGGCTGGCAGGGGTAGTCGTCCTCGTGCTGCCCGACCTGGCCCAGCACGGCCTGTCCGGCAGCTTCTTTGGTGCGATGGCCGTGGTCGTGGCCGCACTTTCATACGCGATCAACGCGCTGTACCAGCGGCGCAAGATGCGAAACGTCAGCGTGTTCGAGGTGAGCCTCGGGCAGCTGGCGGCGACGGTTGTCTTCGCCATCCCGATCGCGGCGCCGTCGCTGGCCCAGGTCCACGTCGCCGTCGCCTCGCTGGCGGCCGTCATAGCGCTCGGGGCAGGCGGGTCGGCAATCGGCTATCTGCTTTATTACTACGTGATGAACAGCCTTGGCGCGGTGCGGGCGTCCGGCGTCACGCTGCTGGTCCCCGTGACCGCGGTCTTCTGGGGAGTCGCGCTGCTGCACGAGAGCGTGAGCCTGTCGATCGTCATCGGTATGGCCGTGATCCTCGGCGGCATCGTGCTGATCAACCTCAGGCGCTCCGCCAGTCCGGGAGTCGCGGCCGAGGCAGACCCGGCAGCGGCTTGAGCGCCTATATCGAGGAGCACGCCCGACGGGTCCGCGAAGCGGCCGAGCGGATCAAGCCATACATCCGCCGCACGCCCGCCCTGACGACCGACCTCGACCCAGAGCTGCGACTCAAAGCCGAGTGCTTCCAGGTCACGGGCTCCTTCAAGGTCCGCGGCGCGTTCAACGCCATCCTCCTGCTGGCGGCCCAGAAGCCGAGGCCGGCAGGCGTGATCACGGTCAGCTCCGGAAACCATGCGCAGGCGGTCGCGCTCGCAGCCGCGACGGTCGGCCTTCCCGCGCTGGTTCTCATTCCTGAGGGTGCGAACCCGGCGAAGGTCGCGGCGACACGCGCCCTGGGCGCCGAGGTCATGCAAGAAGGCGTCACGTTCGCCAACCGCGAGGACCGCATGCGCGAGGAGATGGCGCGGCGCGGGCTGACCCCGGTTCACCCGTTCGACGACTGGGACGTGATCCACGGCCAGGGCACCGCGTGCCTTGAGCTGTTGGAGGACGAGCCTGAGGTGCGGGTGGTCGTCACGCCGGTCGGGGGCGGGGGCCTTCTCTCAGGCACCGCGATCTCGGCCAAGAGCCATGACCCCTCGATCCGGGTGGTCGGGGTCGAGCCCGCGCAGGCCGACGACGCCTACCGAAGCTGGAAGGCAGGGAGCATCCAGGAGCTGACCGCCGCCCCGGACACGATGGCCGACGGCGTGCGCACGATGTCGATCGGAGCGCGCACGTTCGATGCGATGTTCGGCAACGGGCTGGTGGATGAGATCGTGACCGTGACCGAGGAGGAGATCGCGTCCGCCGTGCGGGTGGCGTGGTCGCGCCTGCACCTGGCGCTCGAGCCGACCGGGACGCTGCCCCTGGCGGCGTACCTTGCGGGAAAGCTGCCTCCGGGTCGCGCCGGCCTTGTCCTGACCGGTGGGAACGCCAACCTCGAGACGGTGGCTACACTCCTCCGGCAATGATCCCGGTCAAAGAGGTGATGACGCGCAACGTGATCACGTTTCACGAGGACACGACACTGGAGGAGATCGCCTCGACGCTCTCGTCGAAGCGCATCACCGGAGCGCCCGTGGTCACCACGGAAGGCCACGTCATCGGCATCATCTCCGAAACCGACGTCTTCTCCAAGAAGGGCAAGACGGCGCGCGACATCATGAGTCCCCGGGTCATCTCCGTCACGGAGGACACGGGCATCGACGAGGCGGCGCGCTTGCTGATCGGCGAGCGGATTCGACGCGTCCCTGTGATCCGGGACGGCAAGATGGTCGGCCTTTTGAGTCGCTCCGACGTGCTCGACTTCTTCGCCAGGACGAGATGGACCTGCAACGTGTGCGGCTGGTGGGAGCGCAGCCTCGAGAAGCCCGTGCGCTGCCACTCCTGCTCCAGCACCGACCTGCACCTGGAGCGCGCCGATCCCGGACACTGACCTCGGACGTCAGCCCGCGCGCAGCATGTCGCTGAAGGCCCAGAGCTTCACCGAGTCGGTGATCAGGGAGATGACCAGGCTGAACCTGGAGCTCAACGGCCCCGACCGCGCGGTGAACTTCGCTCAGGGCTTCCCCGACTTCGAGACCGATGCACGAATCCTCGACGCGGCCGCGAAAGCGCTGCGCGACGGCTACAACCAGTACGCGACGACCTGGGGCGCGCCGCAGCTGCGCCACGCCGTCGCGCGCAAGCAGTCAACGGCCTGGGGTTGGCGGGTCGACCCAGAGACAGAGGTCACCGTGTCCTGCGGCGCCACCGAGGCGATGATCGCGGCGATGCTCGCCGCGGTCGACCCGGGCGACGAGGTGGTCATCTTCGAGCCGTACTACGAGAACTACGGCCCGGACTGCATCATCAGCGGCGCGGTGCCGCGCTACGTGACTCTGCGAGCGCCGGATTGGTCGATCGATCCCGACGATCTACGCGGCGCTTTCAGCCGCAAGACCCGCGCGATCGTCGTCAACACCCCTCACAACCCGACTGGCAAAGTCTTCTCGCGCCCCGAGCTGGAGCTGATCGCGGCGCTGTGTCTCGAGCACGACGCCTTCGCCATCACCGACGAGATCTATGAGCACCTCGTGTACCGCGGCCACCATACGAGCCTTGCCACGCTGCCCGGGATGCGCGAGCGCACGATCACCATCAGCGGCGCCAGCAAGACCTACTCGGTGACCGGGTGGCGCATCGGATGGCTCATTGCGCCGCCGGCGCTCACCGCCGGCATCCGCAAGGTGCACGACTTCCTCACGGTCGGCGCGGCGCATCCTCTTCAAGTGGCGATCGCTTCAGCCCTCGAGCTGCCTTCGTCTTTCTATACAGAGCTGCTCGGCGATTACACGGAGCGCCGCGATGCGATGGTCGGCGGGCTGCGCGAATGCGGTTTCGACGTCCAGGCGCCAGACGGCGCCTACTACGTGATGGCCGGCTTCCAATCGCTCGGGTTCACCGACGACGTCGAGTTTGCGCGGCACCTGATCGAGAAGGCCGCGGTGGCGACGGTGCCGGCCTCCAGCTTCTACCACGGCCCGTCATCAGGTCGCGAGCAGCTCCGCTTCAGCTTTCCGAAGCGTGTCGAGACGATCGAGCGCGGCATCGCGGCGCTGCGCGCGATCGAGGCTTCTTAACAGGCAGGGTTTCATTTGCGGCGGCCCGAACCTAGGTTGGCGTCATGCGCAACCTGGCTCGCAAACCGCTCACGTGGATGGTGGTCGCCGAATGCCTCGTCGTGGTGGCGCTGATGCTGATCGTCTGGAACCTGGTCGCGACCGCGGCCGCGCACCACGCGGCGGCGGCGGTCCCGTTAGTCGAGGCGCCGCCAACCGACGCGACGCCAAGCCTGCCGGCGCTACCGGCTGCGGAACCGCCGGCGGCTCGTGGCCCGCTGCCAGGCCTGAACGTCGACAGCGGCTTCTGGCGATCGCGGCTCGGCGCGCTCAACCGCGACCAGGTGTTCTTCGAGCAGCTCGAGTGGCGCATCGTGCACACGGCCATGGACGCCGCCCAGCGCTACCTCGAATCCGTCGTCCTGCCCTCGGTCGTCCGTGCCGAGCGAGCGAGCGCGCCGCCGCGGTGGAGGCGACTTGAGGTGAGCTAGCTGAGATTCCTGGATAGATATTGCACGGGGCCAGTAGCGTGCTGGCATGCCCGACTCTGCTGACGACAAGCCGTCCGGCCCTAGACGCCGAATTCGCCGACACCGCTACCAGGAAGGCCCTGGCTTCTTGTTCTTGGCAACTCAGAACGGTCGGCCCCGAGTGGATCGCGGCCGGCCTAGCTTGGATCAGGTTCGCCGCAGGATGCGAGCAGTTCGGCTGGCAACAGAGCAGGGTGTCGAAGCTGCCTGTCTTGAGCTAAACGTCGGCCGCAGGGCGCTCTACTACTGGATTGCTGCATTCCAGGCCAAGGGCATCGAGGGTTTGATCGATGGCTCTCGCCGCCCACATCGACTCCAAAGCAAAATCCCCAGCTGGGTCGACATGGCTGTCATCGCAATCAGGCTGCACACCTACTGGAACTCAAAGCGGATCGCAGCCGAGATGAGTAGGCGAGGCATCTACGAGGTCAGCCCAGACCACATCGATCAGCTTTTTCGCTCTTTGGGCTGCAGCCGGGGGACGCTTCCTCGTCCGCCCGGACCTCGCTACGAGCGTGGCCGGCCAAACGAGCTCTGGCACATCGACATCAAGGGCCCTTTCTTCATCAACCTGGGAGGTCACTACATCAAGACCTGGATCGTGGGCCTGATCGACGACCATTCCAGATTCGTCATTGGGTTGCGGATCTTGAGCGAACAAAAAGCCAAACCCATCCTGGAGTGGCTGGACGAATGCTTCGAGCTCTGTGGTCGGCCCCTAGAGCTGATGAGCGACAACGGCAAACCCTTCGTGATCTGGATGCCCGGGGTCTTGACTCTATTTGGGAAGAAGCTTCGCGACCTGCGGATCAGGCATCTGCGCACCCAGATCAGCTCGCCATGGACCAACGGCAAGATCGAAGCCTTTTGGGACATCCTCCAAGCCGAAGTTCTCGACCGTGAGCGGTTCACCGGCTTCGGCCACGCCGAGACCGCCCTGGCCAGGTTCGCCGAGTACTACAACTACCACCGGCTGTCTGGCGTTCTTGGCTGGCTGACTCCGGCCGAACGCTACAACGGAACCCCCTTCACCGACCGTGGTTTCCAGAACATCCCAGCTCTAGCCCATCTAGAGGTTTGGCTTCAGGAGCTGATGCGTGCCGCCTGAGTCAGTGCCAAATGTGTCCAGGAATCTCAGCTAGCCCTTCTCCTGGGACATCGTGACGTTGCCGTTGAGCGTCGCACCATCCTCGACCGTCAGCCGGGCGACCTTGACGTCGCCGTTAAGGTGGCCTGAGCCACCGAGCGTCAGGCGGCGCTTTGCCGTCACGTTGCCGTTCACCTGGCCCCGGACGTTGACGTTCGAGCCTTCGATCGAAGCCTGGATGGTCGCGGTCGAATCGATGGTCACGTCGCCGCTCACCTTCAGCTCGCCCTCCACGTTGCCCTGGATCTTCAGGTCGCCCTGGATCTCGAGGCGGCCGTGGAGGCTGTCTCGGGGGCCGAGGTTCACGACGTTCGTTCCTCCGTTCTGGGCCGTCCCGGGCGACTGAGTCGCGGACTTTTCAGCTTGGGCCATGTGGGAATCCTCCACTGAGTTGATCGTGCCTTCCATACTTTGTGCTCAACTCTGACCGCCGAGCGGACTTGCGCTCCGCAATCAGACAGAGCCCGGATTTGAGCGAGCTTGCATGGTAACAGGGTGCCCGCGGACGTAGAGACAAGCCACGATCGGGGTCAAAGGACCCCGGGAAGCCGGTTCCAGGGGCGGCGGTCGTGATGGACCCGGACGCCTCGGACGAGATGGTCGACCATCTGGTCGACTTCTTCGATCGGATCGCACCCTCGTACGACAGCTGGGCGGGCGGGCAGCACGAGCGCGTCGCGGCCAGGCTGGTCGATCTCGCGAGTCCCCAGAAAGGCGAGCAGGCCCTGGACGTGGGCACGGGCACGGGCCTGGTCGCCCACCTGCTCGCACCGAGGGTGAGCCCGGGGACCGTGATCGGCATCGACCTGTCGGACAACATGCTCGCGATCGCGCGGAGCAAGAAGGCCAGGAACGTGCAGTTCCTGGGCATGGCGGCGGAGCGGCTGGTGTTCAAGCCTGAGACGTTCGACCTCGTGACCATGGGCGAAGCCCTCGCGTACCTGGCCGATCCAGCCGATGCGCTTGCCGAAGCGCACCGCGTCTTGCGGGCCGGCGGCCGCCTCGCCATCTCGAGCCAGCGGCGAAGCCTGAGCACCCGTGCGCAGGACCTCTTCTTCCAGGGCCTTGCTCCGCTCGCGCGGCGTCACTACCTGAGCCTGCCGCGCTTCAGCTCAGAGCGCGCGCGGTTCGGCGAGCCGGATGTGCTGCCCCGGATCATGGCGGGAGCCGGCTTCGAGGTGACTCGCGTCACCGAGATGGTCACCGGCGGCAGGACTCGCGACGCCCGCGAGTGGACCGACCTGATGGCAGGCGCCGGCCCGCTGCCCTTCACGTTGATCCGCGCGCTGGGCCCTCGGTACCGGACCGAGCTCGAGGCGGAGGTTGAGTCGGCGATGGACAGCCTGGGTGACCCTGACGACGCGTACCGCTACCACCATTCCTACCTGATAGCGGTTGCACGGAAGCTATGAGCGAAAACCTGGGTTTTCGCTCATCGGGCCGCTGCGCAGCCCTGATCACTTTCCTGAAGGATGTGATTGCGTCTCAATCGCCGTTCCACGGGGGGCGATCATCGTCGCCAGCATGATCAGAGCCGCGACCGCACACATCGCGGCTGCGATGGTGAAGATCTCCCGATACTCCTGGAGGAATGCCGCCGCGACCAGCCTTGCGAGGTGATCCACGCGGGCTTTGAGGCTGGGGTCGGTAAGCACCGGGGTGCCGAGGATCTGGTGGAAGCGATGAAGGCCGAATGCCGTCAAAGCGGAAAGCCCGACGAGCATGCCCATCGTCCGCGCGAGCACCACGAGACTTGTCGAGAGGCCGTGCGTCTGGCCGCGCGTGAGCGACAGCACGCTCGCGGTCAAGGGGGCGATGACGAGTCCGAAACCCAGGCCGCAGACGGCGAGCGCGATGTCAGCTGCGCGAACCGGTCCAAAACGCAGCGCGAGCTCGTTTGTCTGCCACGTGGACATCTGGACAAAAGCGGCGGCCGACAGCAGCATGCCGGGCACCGCGACGGCGCGCCAGCCCGCGCGGCCGGCAAGCCATCCGCCGAGCACGGCTCCAACCGGTATCCCCGCCAGGAAGCGCGACACGAGCAGCCCTGAGCCGAGCTGGTCCAGGTTGAAGACCAGCCGGCCGAGGACCGGGACGTCGACGAGCGCCACCATCAGGGCTGCGCCGATCAAGAGGTTCGCCGCCGCGGCGCCGCCGAACGCGCGACTGCGCAGGAGGTCGCGCGGGATCAATGGCTCCAGGCGCTTGAGCTGCCGGCGGCCGTAGACCGCGAGGAGGACCAGGCTCGCGGCGCCCGCGGGCACCAGGAAGGCGCTCGTCGCGCGCTGCTCGGGATCGTCGGGGTAGAGGGCGACCACGAGCAGTCCCATCGCAAGGCCGAGAAGGCCGGCACTCACCCAGTCGACCGACGACCCTGAGCCGCTCGATGCGGAACCCGCCGAGCGCCGGCTCGCGATCACGAGGCCCGCCCCGCAGATGGCGGCCAGCGGCAGGTTCAGCCAGAAGACAAAGCGCCAGCCACCGGCCGAGGCCGCGAGCGCGGCGATGCTCGCGCCGTACAGGGGACCGAACACGCTGCCCGCCTCCTGCAGGCCTGCGACCGACCCGAGGGCGAGAGTCCGGGCGCGTCCCACATATAGGTCGGCGGCGAGGGCGAGGCTCAGAGGGACGAGGCCGCCTCCGCCGAGGCCCTGCAGCACCCGCCCGGCCACGAGCCAGGGCAGACCTGCGAAAGGCCACAACCCCGCAGTGGCAGTGATCACCGACCCAGCCGCGAACACCACGATGCACACCGCGTAGACGGGCGCCCTTCCGCGCGCGTCCGAATAAGCGCCGAGCAGAGGCATCGCGACCACGTAACCGCCGAGAAAGCCGGTGACGATCGGCGTCGCCTGCTCGAAGCGGTCGATGGTCAGGCCGACGTCCGCGATCATCGAGGGTAAAAGCGTCACGACCACGTACGCGTCGAGAGCCGCGACGAACAGCCCGGCCGCCGCCATTCCGAGCAGGACGGGCTTTGGCACTAGGGCGTTGGCGCTGAGATGCTGACCGCCGCGTTGAACGCGGATATGTCGACCTCCACCGCGGCGTCCTTGCCCCCGTCGCCGAACGGCCCGTCGATGATCGCTTTGCGGATGAGGTGATCGCCGGTGCCAACCCAGACCTGGGCGTGAACGTCCCCGGTGGCGCTGAGCTGTGCCAGGAGGGTGCGGAGCTGGTCGGCGCCGTACGTCGCATCCACCTCGTACGTGTCGGTGCTGCCGATCTTGGTCGCGCCCGCGTACTTGAGGTCGCGCCCCGCGGGGATCATGGCCGGCAGCCCGGTCGCCGGGTCGAACAGCTTGGCCGCGTCCGGGATCGCGGCCGCCTGGGTCCCGGTCAGCTCCTGGTAGCTCGAGAACGGAAGGTGCAGGTAGACGTGTCCGCCGGTGATCACGACCTCGAGGCTGATGGCGAGGTCCTGCTCTTTTACGGTGTACACGGTGTCGCTGTCGCCCGGCAGCCGCACGGACGCTTTGGCCCCGACAAGCGTGAAGCCCTGGAACGTGATCGCGCCCTTGGTGAACTTGAGATTGGCGTTGACGGTCTTCAGCGCGGCCATCGCGGTCGCGGCGTCGCGCAGGGTCTTGGCCGGGTCGACGGACTGCTGCGGCCCACCGCCGCAACCCGTCAGCACCAGCGCAGCAAGGATGGCCGCGAGCGACACCCTCATTGGCGATCGTCAACCGCACGCACGATCAACCTGACGGGGCGATCGTAGAAGAGGTATTCCCAGGCCCAGTTGACAAGGACCACGAGGCGGCTGCGAAAGCTGATGACGTTTACCAGGTGCACGGCGAGCCACATCGACCAGCCCAGGAAGCCTGAGAGATGTACCCGGCCCAGCTGGGCGACCGCCGAGTTGCGCCCGATCGTCGCCATGATGCCCGGGTCCTTGTAGCGGAAGGGTTTCGCGCTGCCGTTGTTCACCATTTCCACGATGCATGCCGCCACGTGCTTGCCCGCCTGCATGGCGACCGGGATGAGCATCGGCAGAAGCGCCTCGCCGTCTTTCTCGCCGTCTGTCGCGCCGGCCAGGTCACCGATCACGAAGACGGCGGGGTGACCCTCCACCTGCAGGGTTGGCCCCACCTTGACCCGCGCCTGGCGGCCCAGCTTCAAACCGGTGGCCTTGCCCAGATCGGAAGCCCGTACGCCGGCCGTCCAGATCACCGTGCCCGCCGCGATCTCACGGCCACCGCCTAGCCGGATGGCGCTGCCTGTCACCTCTTCAACTTTCGTCTCCAACATCAGCTCGATGCCCTTCTTCTCCAGCGACTTGCGCGCGGCCTCTCGCAGCGACGGCACAAAAGCCCCGAGAACATGGGGCGCTGCCTCTATAAGCACCACGCGGACCTCATTTATGTCGAGGTCGCGGTAATCCTTGCGCAGCACGAGCCTGATGAGCTCCGAGATCGCACCCGCCATCTCGACCCCGGTCGGCCCTCCACCGACCACGGCGAACGTCAGTAACGCCCCCCGCCGGGCGGGATCGCCGGCCCAGCGCGACGCCTCGAACCGGGAGAGGATGTGGTTGCGCACCGCAAGCCCTTCGCCGAGGCCTTTGAGGCCGAGCGTGTGCTCGGCCAGCGCCTCGTTGCCGAAGTAATCGCTCTGGGCGCCCGTCGCCATGACCAGGTAGTCGTACTCGATCGGGTCGCGGTCGGTGAGGAGGCGCCGGCCGTCGAAGTCCACTCCGGTCACCGCGGCCTGGCGGAAATCGACGTTGGCCAGCGGCCGGATGAGCTGTCGCACCGGCCGCGCTATCTCACCCGGATCGAGCAGCGCCGATGCGACCTGGTAGAGGAGCGGCGTGAACAGGTGGTAATTGTTTCGATCGACGATCAGCACGTCGACGGGAGCGCTTTTCAGCGCCCGCGCGCAGGTGAGACCACCGAATCCTGCCCCGGCGATCACGACCCGCGGACGCTCGGGACCCGTCATCTATGAGGCCGGTGGCGTTCGAAACCGTCCCCCGCCGCCGTGCCTACGGTTCGCCATCTTCTCGAGCGCGGACGCGCCGCCGGTCGCCTCGACCAGCGATTTCGGAAGCTTCTGCCTCTTCTTGATCACCGGCTCGAACAGGTCGCCGTGCTTGGCGACGCGGGCCAGCACCTGGTCGGAGTCGAAGACGAGAAGGCTCGCGTCTTTCGCCTTCAGGCATTTCTCCACCTCAGCCCACGTGACCGGCGTCGAGACCGTCGGACGCGCGCGCGCCCGCAACGAGTAGACGTTGACCGTGGTCTTGTACTGGTCGTTCTGGCTCCAGTCGATCAGCACGCGGCCGGTGCGCAGCTCCTTGAGCTGCTTGTGCACCACGAGGTCCGGATGCTGGTCCTCGAACAGCTGCGCCAGGCCTTTCGACACGACCTTCGTTTCGACATAGGTCACCTTCGAGTTGAGCGGGACGTAGAGCTGCAGGCCTTTGGAGCCGGAGGTCTTGGCGCAGCAATCGAGACCGTGCTCCGCGAACACGTCTCGCAGCATGAGACCGACCCTGCAGCACTCGACGATGGTCGCAGGAGGCCCCGGGTCGAGGTCGAAGACCAGGGTGCGGGGTTCCGGCAGGTTCGATCCGAGCGACAGCGAGGTGTGGAATTCGAGCGTCGCGATTTGAGCCAGCCAGACCAGTGTGGGCAGGTCCTGGCAAAGGCAGTAGTACATGTCGCGGTTGTTGCCACCGCTCCAGACCGTCGCGGTCTCGACCCACGGCGGCCGGTGCTTCGGACAGTTCTTTTCGTAGAAGAACTCCGCGTCGACTCCGTTGGGGTAGCGCTTGAGCGTGAGCGGGTGATTGCGCGTGTGGGGCAGAAGAGCGGGTGCAATCCGCGTGTAGTAATCGATGACCTGCCCCTTCGTGAACCCGACCTCGGGGTACAGGACCTTCTCGAGGTTGGTGAGCTTCAGCGTCCGTTCTTCGATCTTGACCTCGACCGAGGTTTCCTTAGCCACCTTCGCGAACCACCTCCTTTGCAGGTTTGTCATTTCGCAGGCCCTTGAACGAAGGGGCGCGCAGCTGTCCCGACCGCGTCCACTCGACGAACTCGAAATCCGCTACCAGCCTGGGCTTTAAGAAGTGCGCCGCACGCGGCGGCGCCGACCCGGCCTCGAACGGATTCTTGTCCTGGCCGAGCGGCTTCATGAGACCGGCGAGCTTGTCGAGCATGGCGTCGGTGAAGCCGGTGCCGACCTTTCCCGCGTACACGAGCTTCGCTCCATCGTAATAGCCGACGAGCAGGGCGCCCGGATAGCCGCGCCGCCTGCCCTCGCCTTCGAGCCATCCGCCGATCACCAGCTCCTGTCGGTTGTGGTTCTTGACCTTGACCCAGACGCCGCTGCGACGTCCGGGTTCGTACCTCGAGTCGAGCTTCTTGGCGACGATCCCCTCGAGGCCAGCTTTCGAGCTGGCGTCCAGCATCGCCTGGCCGCCGCCCTTCTCGTAAGGAGGTGTCTGCCACGACGGGCCGGCGAGCTTGAGCTTTGCAAGCGCGGTGCGGCGGTCCGTGTACGCCTGGTCCGCGAGCGAGTGGCCGTCCTTCCAGATCAAGTCGAAGATCATGTACGTCACCGGTACGAGCTTCATCTTGCGGCGGATTTCCGATTCCGAGGTCAGGCCCATTCGCTGCTGGATCTCCTCGAAGCTCGGCCTGCCCTTCTCGTCGAGGGCGACGACCTCACCGTCGAGGATCACCTCGCCAGAGCCCACCGCCCGTCCCAGCGCGTGGATTTCGGGATAGCGTGCGGCGATCTCCTCGCCGGTCCTGCTGATGAGCCGCACCCGTCCGCCGTCGACGTGCGCGAGCGCCCGGATGCCGTCCCATTTGAACTCGAACCCCCAGGATGTGTCGGGCGATGGAATTCCGCTGCCGAGCTTGGCCATCATGGGCTCGATCCGATCGGGCATCGGCTTGCGTTCCGGATCCTGCGGCGGATCCATCCGGTGGATCATCCAGTTCTCGCCGTCGGTCTTGAACAGCACGTAGCGGCCCTGCACGCGCTCGCCGTGGAGGATCACCATCACCTCGCGGTCCGACCATTTCTCCGTCTCGTAGGTGCCGTGGTCCCAGATCGCGACGCTTCCCGCCCCATAGTTGCCGGTCGGGATCGTGCCGGCGAAATCGATGTAGTCGAGCGGGTGGTCCTCGACGTGCACGGCAAGGTGGTTCTTCTTGGGGTCGGGCGGCACCCCTTTGGGCACCGCCCACGACACGAGCACGCCATCGCGTTCAAGGCGGAAGTCCCAGTGCAGGCGCCGCGCGTGGTGCTCCTGCACCACGAACCGAAGCGCCCGGGCGGCTTTGCGCGGCACACGGGCGCCCGGTTCCGGAGTGCGTTTGAAGTCTCGTTTGGCCTCGTAGTCGGCGAGCTTCTTGGCCACACCAGAAGGTTAGGCCACGGCCACTTCTCATTCCTTTCAATCGCGGATCTCGATTGCGCCGCGGATTGCGTTCGATTTCTTCAAGCGCACCTCGAGGCCGATCCCGGCCCTTTTTATCTCGCAGCTCCGAAAGGGACTTTCAGCGGCGAGACGTTCCAGCTGAGCCGCCGAGTAAGCGCGGTTGCGCAGTGCCTCCAGCGTCGCCTTCGTGGTGAAGCTGGCCAGCCGACCAAGCTGCATGCCCCTGACCTCTTCTTCGATGTCGGAGTGCGACGCATCGTGGCTCATGTCGTGTATCACGGCCGTCCCTCCGGCTCGCAGGACCCGATGCATCTCTGCCAGGGCGGTATGCGGCAGCGTGAAGTTCTTGAACGCGGCCTGGCAGACCAGCAGCTCGAAAGACTCGTCCTCGAATGGCATCCTGGCCACGTCGCCCTGGCGGAAGTCGACGGTGACGCCTGCCTCGCGGGCGTGGTCGCACGCGATCTGCACGAAGGTGTGGCTGATGTCAAGCCCGGTCACGCGGAGCCGACCCGAACGCGCCATCTCTACCGCCAGGAACCCGGGACCGGGCGCCACCTCGAGCACCTTGGCCCCATCCGGCAGGCCATATGTGAGCTGGGCCGCCTGAGCCCTGCTCGTCTCGACCTGGCTCTTCGTGCCGCGAACCCTGGTGTACCAGTGCGCCACAGCTCCTTCCATCTCCGGACCTTTAAGGCGCCACCGCCTCGTTTCAGCCGCCTGCCTTCGAGTGCCAGCCAGTGAATCGTTCATCGGCAATCTCCTATCTAACGCTGTTAGTGACGGGACGTCGATAGAATAACCCTAACGGTGTTAGAGTTGCAAGGCCAACTATCGGGAATAGAGGGAGAATCGTTGAAATGAGCCCCGAGGCAGCAAGGCAGCAAGGTCTCACCCGGGAGCGACTCGTCGGGGCGGCAATCCAGCTCATCGCTGAAGAAGGCCTGGACGGCCTCTCGATGCGAGCGCTGGCCGACAGGCTTGAGGTCAAGGCAGCTTCGCTGTACTGGCACGTTCGTGATCGCCGTGAGCTGCTGGAGCTGCTCGCGGAGTCGATCCTGGAGGCGGTCCGCCCGGCCTTTGGTCCGTCCGATTGGCGGTCGGCCGCGCTTGACGCGGGAGCCGCGCTCGGTGAGCGGGTCGCGGCTCAGAAGGACGCCGCCCGCATTCTGCTCGAGGTCCCAGACTCTCTACCACGCAGCGCCACGTACGCGGTCTTGCAAAGGCAGTTCGAGGCGGCCGGTCTGCTGGCGACGGAGGCTTCGGAGGTCGCGCTCATGGTCATGGTCCACGTCATCGCCTCACCGACAGCGGCCAAAGAGCCCGCCGTCGAATCGGGTTCGATCGCCTCGATCGCGATCGATTCAGGCTCGCGTGGCGTGCTGGTGCGGCCCGGCAAGGACATGCAAGCGCTCATCAGGACAGCGCGCGATCGCGCCTCGGCGGCGCCGGCCATCGTCCGCGGAGAGCGAGTCGTGGTCAGGCGGCTGCGCGGCGTTGGCTATGGCACGATCGAGCTGAATCCAGGTCACCCATGGCGTTTCCAGGTCCAGGGCGCGACCTGGAACACGGTGCTCGAGGTCGGTGGTCTCGACGTGCGCGGGATCAAGCTGGACAGCGGAGCCACCAAGGTGGAGTGCTTCCTGCCGCGCCCGCGGGGCGTCGTACCCATCGAGGTCTCAGGTGGGGTGGTCGGTTTGAGCCTGCACCGGCCGCGCGGCGTCGCGGTCGCCGCCGACATAAGCACCGGGGCGGTGCGCGTCAAGCTCGATGACTACTCGGTCAGAGCGGCCATTACGGATTCGCAGTGGGAGAGCGAGGACGGAGCGTCGGCGTCACTCGATCGCTACCAGCTGCGCATCAGCGGAGGCGCGGTGCAGGTGAGCCTCGACTCCGACGCTGAAAGCGCCAAGGCAGTGGAGCCTGGACAGCCGGTTGAGCCGGCCGGCGAAGCGGCATCGGCGCTGGAGATCCTGCTCGACGGCGTGGAGAAGCGCGCGAGCCACGGGCGGGCTTAAGAGCCACGCACGTGAGGTGAGCTCTACTCGGCAAACGTCAGGTCGACGCCGCGGGCATCGGGCGCTCGTATTGCTGACTTGCTTGCGGCCATGGCGAGAAGATCACGCTGGAGTCGCTCTGTGGGTGAACTTTCTCAGTCCCCGTACTGTTTACGGCCGGGGTCACGTTACAGGGTCATGAGGCGACTGCTCTTCCTGCTGATGCTGGTGGCGGTGGCTTGCGGTCCCACCCAGACCCAGCATGCGACCTCTTCATTGGCGGCGGTCGCAACTCCGAGCGCCACCGCGGCGGAGAGCTCTCCCCTCGCTAGCCCCAACTCCAGCCCGTCCCAGCCAGGAACCTCGGCAACCCTCCTTTTCGCCGTCCTCGAGGCCAAGATTCCTGGGAGCCCATATGCCTGGAACACTGTCGCGATCGCTGGCCTTGACGGATATGCCCGCGCCAAGACCACCTTCACGCCCATGCCGGTGCCGAACCTCGGCTGCATCGGGGCAATTCTTCCTTCCTCAGCCCACGTCAGCGCGGGGAAGGTCTTCTACGCCGATGCAAAGGGCGTCGTGCGGAGCCTGGCCGTGGACGGCTCGATCAAGACCCTGGCCACGTTCCCTATGACCTCGACGCAGCAGATGCTCTCGTTTGCGGTGAGCCCGGACGGCACCAGGCTGCTCGGTACGATCCTTACGGCCCCAACGAATGCCTATCCGTGCAGTGGCTCGCCGTCGAGTGGAACATTCACCTTTGACGCGTACGCTGCGACGAGCGGGGGAACCAGCCGGCTTATGTATCACGAGAGCTGGACCAAGGCCCAGAACGTGCTGGCCTTGACTGGATGGGATGCGGTCGGGCCCATCGGAACCTATCCGACGGTCTGGGCATCCCAGGGTGGAGGCCCTGGCTCAACGCTCGGCGTCCTGGTGAGGGTCGACGCGGCAACCGTCAGGCCTTTGGCACCGCTCACTGACCCCGCGAAGTGCCAGGTGTGGAACTCCACAGCGAGCGGCGCGTACGTGTGCATGAGCGACTCGGTCATGACCGGAGGCGGCACCGCAGACCAGAAAGTCAAGCAGCCGGTTAGCGTTCGAAACGCCGATGGAACTGAACTGTGGCACTTCACAGTGACGGGGCAGAACTCTCCATTTGGGCCGTTTCTCGCTCCAGATGGCCAGCACGCGATGATCTGCTGCAATGACCTAAACCTTGCCGATTCGCATGAGCTGCTGGTGGGTCGCGACGGCGGGCAGGTCAACCTGGGAACGGGTTTCGGTGCGTCCGGTTGGCTGGACTCGTCGACGATGGTCGGATGGGTGAATACCAATCCCCTGAGTCAGGGGCCATTTCCGATGGCGTATGTCGCCGCCAACGCTCCGGGCACTGTCGTCTCGATGGGATTCCCGGGCGTGTTCGTCGGGACGGTTCGTACGTGAGTACGTCGAGCGGGGGGGTGATCCAGGTCAGGTGAGCACCTCGACCAGGTACCGGCTCTTAACGGCCAGGGTTCCGACCGGCTCGCCAGGCTCCTAACCTCCGGCGCAAAACACCCGGATGTTCACATGCTGTTTCTCACCTCGACGCCTGACATCGCTCCCATCACAGACCTGATCAACACCTGGATCCACATCGGTCAGGCGCTGGTCGGTTCGGACGGTGCGTTGGCTTTTATTTTTGCGTTGCTGTGGATGCGATAGTCGGTGCCGTCGGCTCGCGCCTCTAAGTCAAACCGTGGCTCCAGACCCACCTGCCCAGGAGCTTCGAAACAGGAGGACTAGGATGAAAATGGCCAATGCCGGGGCAGTGTCGGCCAACCATGCTGGGCTAACCGCAACGGACGCTGCCAGCGCAAACAGGACGTTGCCCACTTGGACGGCACCCAGGGCCCATGTACCCCAGCTCCGGCTGCGGATCACGAAGGCCAGTAGTCCAAAGACGTTGAGGGCGGCTCCGACCGACAAACCGATCGCAAAGTCCATGCTGACGAGCCAGCCACAGCAGACCCTCCAGCCGACCAACGCCCAGAAGATCGACCACGCGCTGAGGGCCGCCGCAAGAGCGATGGTTCCTCCGAACCCCAGCCGCCTCCGCGTCAAAGCTCGACCACGCACCGCACTTTAGGGGACACGGGGACTCGATCTCCTCCTTAACAGGCTGGGTTCCTCCGGTGGGAATCCGCGCCTAACGTGCGCCTCAAAACACTTGGAGGTTCACATGCCATTTCTCGCCGCCGGCCCCGACATCACACCGATACAGGACTTGATCACGACCTGGATCCACATCGGGCAGGCGCTCGTCGGATCCGTCGGCGCTTTGGCATTTATTTTTGCGTTCATCTGGAAGATCACGGCCGTCGAGTCGAAGTCGGCGCTGGCCGCGAAGCAGTGGATCCAGCGCATCGTGGTCGGCACGATCGGCGTCGAGGTTGCCGGCTCGCTCGTCAGCATCCTGACGAGCTCGGTGCCCACCACCACGCACTGAGGCACTCCCTTGGCTCAGGTCCAGGACCTCATCGTCGCGCTGACGCGCCTGCTCGACTTGCTTTGGCCATTCGCGCACCCCAAAGAGGTCGTCCTCGCCCTCTTGAACGACAGCTTCGGGTTGTTGTTCAAAGTCTGGAACGGCCTGATCCTTCAGACCACCGATTTCGAGACGACGCACGACTTCATCAGCAACGCCACCATTCATCGCTTCGAGCCGGCGGTCCAGCTTGTGGCCAACGCGGCCCTCGCACTGATCGCGATGTGGGCTTCGTACCGGATCATGTGGGGTCACGGGCTGCGGAGCCAGTACACGGCACGGATCCTTTTGCCACGTCTTCTGATGGGCGTCGTGCTCATCAACTTCTCCCAACCGATGTTTCAGGCGGTCGTCGCGGTCAACAACGCTCTTTGCGAAGTGGTGCAGAGTTTTGTCAAGCTCGACGACTTCTCGACTCTCCGGGCCGGCTTTGCCAACGATCCCAGCGCGGGCGCGTGGGAAATCATCACCACAGGGGTCCTCGCAGCTGGATACGACGTGCTTGCGGTGACTTACTTCGTCCGCTACGCGATCCTCATCGTGCTGGCGATCACCGCGCCGATCGCCGGGTTGATGTTCACGCTGCCCGAGACGCACCACATCTCCAAGCAGTGGATGTCGTACTTCACCGCCAACCTGTTCATGCAGCCCGCCCAGCTCTTCGTCCTTTCCATCGGCTTCGGGCTCGAAAGAGACGGCCTGAGCCCGGTCCATCACCTGTTCGCATTGGCTTCGCTGCTGCTGGTGTTCAAGGTGCCGGGCGCGCTGGGTGGCGCCGAGAAGGCGGCCCACAAGATGCAGTCCGTCGTGGAAAGCGCTTTGCACCACATCGAGCACGCATTGGTGAAGGCCTGATCGCCGCCTTGCGCACGGCTGGACTGCTGGTTGCGGCAACCACGATCTGGCTGGTCGCTGCGTCGCAGGTGCCAAGCCAGGTCAAGCTGCCGGTCGCCGCGGTTGTCGCGGGCGCCGTGATCACCCAGCCTTTCGGCTGCACCAGCCTGGCGCTCGAGCCGTTCGACCCGTTCTGCCCCGGCCGCCACATCCACACCGGCATCGATCTCGCCGCGGCGACTGGTACGCCGGTCCACTCGGCCACGATGGGCACCGCCCACCTGGGCTTCGACGCGGGCGGCGCCGGACTGTACGTCGTGGTGACCGCCGACGCACACGTGCGTCTTTTCTACTGTCACCTGTCCGCCACCACTGTGAGGGACGGCCAGCCGGTGACTCCGGGCCAGGTCGTCGGCAACGTCGGCGCGACCGGCAGGGCGACGGGGCCGCACGTGCATTTCGAGATCCAGGTGGACGGGGCATCGGTGGACCCCGCGGTCTGGCTTGCCTCTTAACAACCTGGGTTGGCGCGCGCTCCAAGGCTTTCTAAGCTCGACTCAAAATCCACGGAGGTGATTCGATGGTCAACAAAGTCATGCTGGTCGGCAACCTGGCGGCGGATCCTGAGGTCAAGGCCACGCCAAAGGGCACGTACGTGGCCAATCTGCGCCTTGCGACGAACACGTACGCGGGCAAGGACGACCAGGGCAACGCCAAGGAGCACACGGAGTTCCACCGGCTCGTGGTCTTCGGCAAGCGCGCGGAATTCGCCGGCGAGTACCTTCACAAAGGGAGGCTTATCTTCGCCGAGGGGCGGCTTCAGACCTCGAGCTGGGAAGACAGCGCCGGCCAGAAGCGCTACCGGACCGAGGTGATCGTCGACGAGCTCGAGGCCCTCGGACCCAAACCTCAGGAGGCGGCCGCCTGACGCCAGGCGCGTCCTCCCAGGCCGGCGTCCTTCCAAGTAATGTTGTAATCCATGGCTGCCGACATCCAGGCCTGGTTCGTCAGCAGAGTGCCGTCGGGCTGGTTCGCCGGGCCGCCCGACGTCACCAGCGACGGCGACGAGGTCCTCGTCGTCGGCACACTGCCCGACGTCGAGCTCGCGGCGGGCACCTCCGAGGAGAGTCGCGCGGCTGCTCGCGTGGCGCGGATCGACCGCTTCCGCGAGGAGACGCGCGACGAGCGGGTCAAGATCGCCCGCGAGGCGGAGAGACAGTTCCGCCGCAAGGTCGCCTGGGCCGGCCGGTGCGGAGATGAGACGAGGGTCTTCACGACGCTCAGCGTCCCCGTGATGACGCGGCTCCGGATGCCCGAGCGGTCGATCCTGGACACCCTGGTCGCCGGTGGCGTCGCCCGCAGCCGCAGCGACGCCCTGGCCTGGTGCGTCCGCCTGGTCGGCATGCACCAGGCCGACTGGATCAAAGGGCTTCGGGAGGCGCTGGTCAAGGTGGACGAGGCGCGCAGCAAAGGACCGCTCAACTAAGGCCGCTCACTAAGGACTGCTGAACGCGCGGGCGGCGTTGGTACTCTGTGGGCACCTTGGTGGCCGAGCTCGATCGCCCAAGCGTCGTGATCATGGGCGCCGGGCCTGCCGGGCTCACCGCCGCCTATGAGCTGTTCAAGCACGACGTAGCGGTGACGGTGCTGGAGAAGGACCCCCGCCAGGTGGGCGGTCTTGCGCAGACGGCCGAGCACAACGGCTATCGCTTCGACATCGGAGGGCACCGCTTCTTCTCCAAGAACGATGAGGTCGAGGCGCTGTGGACGGAAATCCTCGGCCCCGAGATGCTGACCCGCAACCGGCTGTCCCGCATCTACTACCGGGGCAAGTACTTCGCGTACCCGCTCAAAGCCTTCAACGCCCTGTGGAGCCTGGGCGGCATCGAGACGGTCCGGTGCCTGGCGAGCTACTCGTGGGCGCGGATCAGGCCGGTCAAGAACCCGCGCAGCTTCGAGGACTGGGTGCGCAACCAGTTCGGCTGGCGCCTGTACAGCATCTTCTTCAAGACGTACACGGAGAAGGTGTGGGGCATCAGCACCAAGGAGCTCTCGGCCGACTGGGCGGCCCAGCGCATCAAGAGCCTGGACATGTGGCTTGTGGTGCGCACGGCACTGCTGCCCGGCCGCAAGCCGAAGCACCGAGGCGCGGTTGTGACCACCCTCATCGACAAGTTCCGCTATCCGCGTCTGGGCCCGGGGCAGATGTGGGAGAGGGTCGCCGAGATCAGCGCGGAGAAGGGCCATCCAGTGCTCATGGGCCGCACCGTCGAGAGGATCGAGCACACGGGCGGCCGCGTGAACGCGGTGGTCACGCGAACCGCGACAGGGAAGATGGAAACGCACACCGGCACGGATTTCGTGTCGAGCATCCCGATCCGCGAGCTCGTCAATCGGCTGGACCCCCCGGCTCCCGATGCGGTCCGGCGCGCCGCCGACAGCCTGTCGTATCGGGACTTCATCAGCATCGCCCTGATGATCGACACGCCTGACGTTTTCCCCGACAACTGGATCTACATCCACGACCCCAGCGTGCGTGTCGGCCGGATCCAGAACTTCAAGAACTGGAGCCCGGACATGGTGCCCGACCAGGCGAAGACGTGCCTCGGCCTGGAGTACTTCTGCTTCGAGGGGGATGGGCTGTGGTCCTCGGACGACAAAGCGCTGGTCGAGCTGGCGGGTAAGGAGCTGGCCCAGCTCGGAATCTCACCGGCGGACAAGGTGTTCGACGGGGCCGTCGTCCGCATGGCCAAGGCGTATCCGGTCTACGACGACGCGTACCAGAGCCATGTCGACGTCGTGCGGGACTACCTGGGCAAACAGCTGCCGAACCTGCACCTCATCGGTCGCAACGGGATGCACAAGTACAACAACCAGGACCATTCGATGATGACCGCATTGCTGGTGGCGAGAAACATCGCTACCGGTTCAGCCTTTGACCCCTGGAACGTGAACGCGGACGCCGTTTACCACGAGGACATCAGGATCGGCGAACCCGACCGATCGGGCCGCCAGGTACCGCAGAAGATCGCGGCCGGCTAGCTCCCGTCAGACCGTCTTCGGTCGGGCGAAGTTGAAAGCTATGAAGCAGGCGACCGCCAGGACCGCGAACAGGATCGTGTGGGTCACGTGATGCGCGGCATGCGTATCGGTCACCGCAATCTGGAGGACACCGAAGTAGTACAGCACCGCTGCGACCACGCACAAGAGACCAAGGACCAGGAAGCCGTACGCGACTGGAGTTGATTTCATAGGTTCAAGGCTAACAGGGCAAAGCTGACCAGCCCGGCGGCGATGCAGTACCAGCCGTACGGGTCGAGGCGACCGGAGCGAAAGTACCGAAGGAGAAAGCGCGCGCTCGCGTAAGCCGCGAGACCCGAGAGCACGGCGCCCGCGACGTACTGGCCCAGGGGCACATGGCTCGAAAAGAGCTGCGGCACCTCGAGCAGGCCGGCCGCGAGGATGACCGGTGTCGCCAGCAGGAAGGAGAACCGCGCGGCCTCCTGGTGCCTGAGTCCCGCGAGCAGTCCGCCGCCGATGGTCACCCCGGAGCGGGAGATGCCCGGCAAGAAGGCGAGCGCCTGGCAGGCGCCAACGATGGCTGCAGCGCGAAAGCTGATTCGCTCAGCGTCCGCGAATCCTTCCTCTTGCTCGACGCGCGGCACACCCGAAAGGGCCGCTCGCCGCTCGGCCCGGCGCCGGACGAACTCGAAACCCAGCATCAGCGCGCCGTTGACGACGAGAAACCCCGCGGCCTCATATGGGCTGGCGAACAGCGATTTGATCCGGTTCTCCAGAAAGACGCCCAGTACGGCGGCCGGGATCGTACCGACCATCAAGAGCATCGCCAGGCGCTCGGAGTCGGACTTGATCTGGCCGCGGATCGCTGCGGCGAAGAATCCGCGAATGATCGCCACCCACTCGACCCGGTAGATCACCAGCAGCGCTGTCGCCGTGCCGAGGTGGAGTAGCACGAGGAACGGCAAGAACGACGGGTCGGACTGCTTGAAGCTCCAGTGCAAAAGAGACGGGATCAAGACGGCGTGGCCGAGGGACGAAACCGGGAAGAGCTCCGTCGCGCCCTGCAGCAAGCCCATGAACAGCGCCTGGAGCAAGGTCATATGGATATATTGCTGAACCAGTGGCTCGCCTCGCCGCCTTCAACCCCGCGGTGAAGACGCTCGACGAATCGGTCGCCAGAGCCAAAGCGGCGGAGCGGCTGGGTTTCGAGTCGGTCTGGACAACCCAGATGCCAGATGCGCGGGATGCGGCGCTCGTCCTTGCCGCTTATGCCGCCGCAACCGATCGGATCCGCCTCGGCACCGGGGTCCTGCCCATCTACACGCGTCACCCGACCGCGATGGCGCAGATGGCGTCCACGCTGGACGAGCTTTCCGGCGGCCGCTTCATCCTGGGTGTCGGGATCAGCCATAAGGTCACGGTCGAGGGCATGTGGGGTCTTCACCTCGACAACCCGGTCGACGCGATGCGCGAATACCTGCAGATCCTTCGGGCCAGCCTTCGCGACGGCTCGGCGGCGATCGAGGGCACGCACTTCACCGCTCGATGGGCTTATTCAGCGCCGCGGCGTGCCGATCTCCCGGTGATGATCTCTGCGCTCAACCCGCGCATGCTCGAGGTCGCCGGCGAGCTGACCGACGGCGTCGTGCTCTGGATGTGCTCGCCCTCGCACATCCGCGAACACGTGATCCCTGCGGTGAAAGCCGGCCGGGAGAAGGCCGGCAAGACTCTTGACGGCTTCGAGATCGTGGCCGCGGTCCCCGTGTGCTTGACGTCCGACCGCGCCGGCGCGCAGGCCGTCTTCCGAAAAACCGTGGAGCGTTACGCCAACCTGCCGTACTACAGAAAGATGATGGACGCGAGCGGCTACAAGGCCGAGCTCGCGGCGGGCGCGATCAGCGACGAGATGCTCGACGAGCTGGGCGGCCTTGGCGATGCGCACCAGGTGCGGGAGGCGATCCGGCGCTACCGCGAGGCCGGCGTCACGCTGCCCGGCGCAGGCCCCTTCGGTGGGCACACGGGCGCAGCCGGTTACGAGGCCACGCTGGAGGCGGTGGCGGGCAGCTAGCCGAGCTTGCCCAGGACTTCGTCGAGCAGCTGTCGCGCCTTGACGAACTCGCGGCGCACCGCGGCATCTTCCACTCGGTCCAGCTCGTCGACGGCGCCCTCCCACCGCACCGCGTCCCGCTCGTGCAGACCCGCCTTCACCTGGCCGATGGTCTGCGTCGCGAACAACAGGCCGCCACCCGGGTTGTCAAGAATCTGCCGGGCGATCGCCAGCTGGCCTCGGGCCCAGTGAACGATCGAATCGCCAGGGTGAGTATCCATCTCCTTAGGGTGCAGGACCTCCATGCGCTTTCTATTCTCGGCCAAGCGAGCTCAACGCTTCGCCCGTGAGCCTGTAGACGGTCCATTCCGAGTTGGGGGTCGCGCCGAGCCGCTCGTAGAAACCGATCGCGTCGCGGTTCCAATCGAGCACCGACCACTCGAGACGCCCACAGCCGCGCTTGACGGCCAGGCGGGCAAGCTCCACCAGCAAGGCGCGACCGACGCCGCCACCGCGGTGCTCGGGGATGACGAAGAGGTCTTCGAGATAGATCCCCGGCTGCGCCAGGAAGGTCGAGAAGTTGTGAAAGAAAAGCGCAAAGCCAACCGGGCCACCTTCTTCTTCGGCGATCAGGGTCTCCGCGTAGCGATGGGCGCCGAACAGGTTCGTGGCCAGGCGCTCCTCGGTCATGGTCAGGTGCTCCTCGAGCTTTTCATACCGTGCCAGGCCG
>DAIPXW010000004.1:0-23344 GCA_036783075.1 Candidatus Dormiibacterota bacterium
CCCGCGCAGCGGGAGAGGGTCAGGGTGAGGGACGACTCCGATATGTACCTACGCAGCACAAGGAAACTGGCTTGTGTCCTTGGGGGTGGGGTGGGACTGCGCTTCGCTGATGTCCGGCGCGATCTCGGCGGCGGTCAGGGCGTAGGCCTGGGTGGGGTCGGCCGCGGAGGTCGCGAACACGACGCCGAGCACGTGACCTTGCAGGTCGATCAGCGGGCCGCCCGAGTTGCCCGGGCGCACCCTGGCCTGTATGACGTAGATGCCTCGCGTGAACGTCTCGGGATCGTTGTAGATGTCGCGACTCTCGGCCACGATCTGGCCGTCTACCACGGCGGGCGCCACCGTCTCAGGGCCCCCACCCGGGTATCCGATCACAGCGCCCGTGGTGCCGCGGCCGGCGCTGCCGAAAGTGAATGCCGGCGCACGGTAGTCGGGGACGTAGAGCACGGCGACGTCGCGTCGCGGATCGAAGAGCACCACGGTACCCCTGAGCTGCGTGCCGCCCGGAGTCAGGATGACGTGCGAGCTCGTGCCCGAGACGACGTGGGCGTTGGTCACGATGTACCCGTCACCGATTGGAAAGCCGCTTCCCGTCACCAGCCCGCCGCAACCGAGGCTCGAGATCCTGACCACGGAGTTCGCCGCGCGGGTCACGCTGGCCGTGTTCACGGCCGCCGGGATCGGAAGAGGGCCCGGCAGGGAAGGGGGCTCGAGGCCGGCGAAAGCAGATGGGAAGTTGACCCCGGACAGGATGTTCTCAACGCTGGCGAGGAAGGCGGGCGGCCTGGGCGCGAGCGAGTCCAGGGAGTGCATCAGTGCGGAGCGCTGGATCTGCCGGGCGATGTCGGGGCTCGGTCCGCGAGAAAAGCTCAGACCGAGGAACCACGAGATCAACAGCACGGCGACCGTCGACAGAACGGCGCCGCCGATCGAGTCGGTGAGGGTGTGGACCCCGGCCCGCAGGATCTTGCGCCGGATCGGCTCGCCGGCCGCAAAGCCGATGCTGGAGCCGAGACTGCCGCCGATCACCAGCACAAGCACCGCGCCTAGCGGCCGCGCCACCTCGTTGTGTATCTCGAGGTAGTTCAGCACCGGCGAGGCCGCGGCCGCGCCGAGCAGCACGCCGACCAGGAGGCCCGCGTACTGGGCCCCGGACAGCCAGAACCCGCGACGGTACCCGTTCGCGAGCCCGATCAAGGTCGCGACCACGATCACGATGTCGATCAGGTTCAACACTCTTGCTTTATCAACCCCCTGGCCACGTGAGAGGTTCGAACCCTACCAAGGTTGCGGGTTTCCCGATAATTGCAACCGTGGTCTTTCTAGCCGGCGAGTGGGTGCCCGCCTGGCTTGGCATGAGCGTCACGTTCCTGGTCGCCGCCCTCGGCGTGGTCGGGCTGGGGTGGTGGGTGCTCCGGAGCGAGGCGCGCAACCGGGCGGCCGATGAGGCGGCGGAGGGCGCCGCGACCGAGGCGCCGCCCAAAGAAGCGCACCACTAGATCAACTGGGCTGAGTTCGCGGCCGCCGCCCCAGAGCTCGCCGCGTTTGGCGAGGAGCGACTGAAGGCAACCTGCCTTGTGTTGCTCGGCACGATCCGATCGGACGGCTTTCCGCGGATCAGCCCATGCGAGGCGTACCTAGTCGACGGCGACCTGATGCTCGGGATGATGTGGCAGTCAAAAAAGGCCCTTGACCTGCTGCGCGACCCGAGGGTGACCATCGTGACGCCGCAGGCCGACCGTGAACCCAAGTACGGAGACCTGAAGCTCTACGGCGTCGCAATCGACGTGCCCGAGCCCGAGCGCCGACGAGCTCTCGGAGACGTCCAGGAGGCAGCCATCAACTGGCGGCCGACCGAGCCCTACCACCTGTTCTCGGTCGACATCCTGCGCGCGGGCTTCATCAGCTTCGGCAAGGAGCACAGGCTCATGCGGTGGTCCGTTGTATCCGGTGTCGAGGTGCTGCGGCACCCCGACGATCCAAAGACGGACTAGGCCCTGGCGGGCTCAGGCTCCGCCAGCTCGCCCGACTCGCGCAGGTCCGCAAGAGGCATGAAGCTCCGCACGGGCGGAACCCGCTCGAAGTTGTAGGGCGGCGGCGGGGAGGTGGTCGCCCACTCGAGGGTGTTGGCCCTCCACGGGTCGTCGCCCGCGATCTCGCCGTGACGCCAGCTGCGCACGATGTTGATGAGGAACAGCAGCACCGAGAACGCGATCAGGAAGGACGAGATGGTGATGATCAGGTTGGTCGTCGCCCACTCCTGGTTCGTGTAGGTCGCGATGCGTCGCGGCATGCCCTCGAGGCCAAGGGTGTGCATGATCAAGAACGTTCCGTTGAACCCGACGAAAAGGGTCCAGAAGTTCCATTCGCCGAGCAGGCGGCCCATCATGCGCCCGGTGATCTTGGGGAACCAGTAGTAGACCCCGGCGAAGATCGTGAACACGCTCCCGCCGAACAGAACGTAGTGGAGGTGGGCGACGACGTAGTACGACTGGTGGAGCTGCGTGTCGACAGGCACGGACGCGAGGTAGACGCCGGTGATGCCGCCGATGAGGAACGTGGCCAAGAAGCCGAACACGAACTTCATCGGAACGGTGAACTCGATCGAGCCCCACCAGGCGGTCGCGATCCAGTTGAAGAACTTGATGCCGGTCGGAACCGCGATCAGCATCGTCATCAACATGAAGAAGCCTTCGACGTAGGTGTTCATGCCGACCGTGAACATGTGGTGCGCCCACACGGTCATCGAAAGGAACACGATACCGAACAGCGCGGCGACCATCGACATGTAGCCGAAGATGGGCTTGCGCGCAAAGACGGGGATGATCTCGGAGATCATGCCGAACCCGGGCAGGATCATGATGTAGACCTCCGGGTGCCCGAAGAACCAGAACAGGTGCTGGTAGAGAACCGGCCGGCCCTGGGTCGTGAAGAACTGGGTCCCGAGCTGGCGGTCGAACTCGAGCAGGATCATCGCCGCAGCGAGGGGCGCGCCGACGACCAGGAGCAGGATCGACGTCGAGATCTGGGCCCAGACGAACAGCGGAAGACGGGTGAGCTTCATGCCCGGCGCGCGCAGGGCGATGATCGTGGTCAGGAAGTTCGTCGAGGCCATGATGCCGCTGATCGCCCAGACGATGATGCTCAGCGCCCAGAAGTCGACGCCGAGACTGTGCGACTGGTATGCCTTCTCCGTCAGCGGCGCGTAGCCGGTCCAGCCCGCGTCCAGCGCGCCCCCGGTGAAGAAGCCGCTGTAGTACAGGATGATCGAGACGGGGACGAGCCAGAAGCCGAGCAGGTTCACGCGCGGGAAGGCCATGTCTCGGGCGCCGATCATGATCGGCACCATGTAGTTGGCGATCCCCGTCAGGAAGATCGTGACGAAGAAGAAGATCATCGTCACGCCATGCGCGGAGATGAGCTGGTTGTAGGTCTCTGCGTCGACGACGGTCTGGTTCGGCTGCGCGAGCTGCAGCCGGATGATCAGCGCGAAGATGCCGCCGACCACGAAGCTCAGAATCCCAGTGACCATGTACATGATCCCGATCAACTTGTGATCGGTCGTCGTCAGCCAGAGGCTGATCGGCCTGAAGAATGTGTCGTCGTAGGCCTTCGGGCGGGGCAGGACCGTGGTAGCCGCCATCTGATTCTTATCCTACCTAGCCGGGTGACGGGCTGGCCGATGGAGAGGGAGACGCTGAAGGCGATCCAGACGCGTGCTGCGCCGCGAGCTGCGCCAGGACCCACTGGTCGTAGTCGGACCGGTCCATCGCCTGCACCTCGATCTGCATGGTGCTGTGGCCGACACCGCACAGCTCGGCGCACTCGCCGCGCCACTTGCCGGCCTGGCTGATCTTCAACCACGAGAAGTTGTCGTAGCCGGGTACCGCGTCGGTCTTCCCCGAGATCGCCGGCACCCACCAGGAATGGATGACGTCGGTGCCCTCGAACTGGAGCTTCACCAGAGTGTTGACGGGCACGACGAACGGCGTCGGCTCGCCGGCAAGCGTGCCCTCCTGGTGCACCACGATGCCGTTCTCGTAGGTGTACGTCCAGCCGAACTGGTGGCCCGAGACGACCACGAGCATCTGCTGGTTGGTGATCGGCTGGAAGTTCTGCTGCAGGGTGACGAAGCTGCCGACTGCGATTGCGAGCACCACGATCAGCGGTCCGATCGTCCAAGCGATCTCGACCGTGTTGTTGCCGTGGATCTGCGGCGGCACGTAGCCCACCGGCTGCCGAGAGCGCCGATACCGGATGACGACCCACAGGATCGCCGCCTCGACTCCGACGAAGATGATGATCGCCGGGATCGAGATGAGCTCGTAGGTGTTGTAGATGGCCTGCCCGTTGGGCGAGACCGGGTTCGGGAAGATCGGCGAAAGACCGCCTGTGCTGCAGGAGCTGAGCAAAAATGCGGCCGCGACAAGGCTCAGGAGTGCGAGAGGCGCGCGAGCGCGTGCTGCCACGGCGGTGAAGTATATCGGCCGCTGGAACCGTGTCCGGCGAGTTGGCTCGGCGAGGCGATAGAATCCAAAATCGATTGTGACGGCAGCTACCAAGACTCGATACGTCGACGTGTCGAACCCTGACATGGCCGTCGAATGCCCGCGCTGCGGGCTCAGGACCGCTCGCTTCATCGACTCCTGCCGCAACTGCGGCTACAAGCTGTGGCCGTCGAGCGTCATGGCCTCGGCCGCGTTCAAGGCGTGGCAGGCGGTCGACCCCGCGCGCCGCCGCGTGTCGCGCTTCGACCTCGACATCCCGGTCGAGGTGGACAACACCGTCGACTTCGCCGCGAGGGCCCACGAGCTTGGGATCCACCTCTTTCCCAGCAGCAACTGGCCGTTCGTGATCAGCTTCGGGCTGCTGTTCCTGGCGCTGGGGGCCATCCCCTTTCCCACCGTGCCCCGCATCGCGCTTGCCGTGTTCGGGGGGTTGATCTTCCTGGGCGGGGTGGTCGGCTGGGTCCTGGTCGAGGACGTCCGCATGTTCCCCGACGACACTCCGAAGCCGCACGGCGAGGTGCACCACTGATGGCCGTGGCGAGCGCGCGTCCCGAGCAGCAGCCCCAGTTCCCCGTGATCAAGCCCGGGATGATGGGCATGTACATCTTCCTGGCCTCCGAGGTCATGTTCTTCGGGAGCCTCTTTGCGACCTACTTCTACCTGTTCGGCTCTCACCTGGTGTGGCCCCCGCCACCGCCGAGCACCACCAACGAGTTCTACGTCAACTGGTTCCCGATCCCGCTCGTCAACACGGTCATCCTTCTGTCCAGCGGCGTGACGTGCCACTTCGCCTCCGACGCCATCGCCCAGGACAACCGCCGGCGCTTCTTCACGCTCCAGATCGCGACCATCCTGCTGGGCCTCGCATTCGAAGCCGGCCAGCTGTTCGAGTTCATCAGCGCCTTCGGGCGCGGGCTGAACCTCACCGCGAACACGTTCGCCAGCGCCTTTTTCGCCATGACAGGCTTCCACGGCCTACACGTGCTCGGGGGACTCATCCTGCTTACTCTCATCCTGTACCGCGCGTCGAAAGGCCAGTTCTCCTCGCGGCATCATGTCGGGGTGGCCGCCGTCACGCTGTACTGGCACTTCGTCGACGTGGTCTGGATTTTCCTTTTCGGGATCCTCTATCTCGGAGTCACCGCATTTCGGTGAGGGCGCTGGCCGTGGCGGTCGCGGCGGTGGCCGTCCTGGCCGGGTGCGGCGGCAGCAGCTCGGCGCAGCCTTCGGGATCGATCAAGGTGACGCTGACCGAGTTCAAGTTCGACCCTGCGACGATCAGCGCGCCCAGCGGCAAGGTCGTGTTCTTCCTGGTCAACGCCGGCACGACCTCGCACGACTTCATCATTCGCGACTCCTCGAACAACAGGGTCAGCGGCAGCGAGCTCATCTCGGCGGGCGACTCCGCGGTGTTCACGGTCGACAGCATCGCCGCCGGGACCTACACGTACTTCTGCGACCAGACCGGCCATGAGCAGTCGGGCATGAAAGGGACCCTGACGATCACCTAGATAGCGAAGGGCGCCCTACTTAGACGGGCTCGGGCTCGGGCTTGGACTCGGTGTCGGGCTCGGACTGGGTGGCGGGCTCGGGCTGGGCGAGGGGCTTGGGCCCGGCGCCACGCTCAGGAGCTCCACCTCGAAGACGAGGTCGGCGTTGGGCGGGATGATCACGGCGCCCGTCGTCTGGTCGGTCTGACCCTGGGTGCCGTAGGCGAGCGCGGACGGGATGATCAGCTTTCGCTTGCCGCCGACCTTCATCCCCGGGATGCCCTCATCCCACCCTGCGATCACGTTGCCAAAACCGATCTGAACGGTGAACGGTGTACGGCCGGCCTGGCGGCTGCTGTCGAACATCACGGCGGTGGAAGCGACCCAGCCGGTGTACTGGACGGTGATGTTCTCGCCGTTTTTGGCCACGTCGCCGGTACCGGTCGTGAGGTCGATGTACTTGAGCCCGTCGGGGTAGGTCACAACGGGCAGGCCCGCCCCCGCGTTGAAGTCGTCGGTTCCGGGCGATGGGCTGATCACGGCGGCAGGGCCGGGGCTTTCGTTGGCGACAGGGGCGCCGCTCGTCGTGTAGGGGTCGGGGTAGCCGCACGCGACCACCGCGACGGCGGTGAGCGGGACGAGGCTTAGAAGAAGCCTCCTCACGAGGCGGTGATGTCGATCGAGCTCATCGTGTCGCCGGCCTGGATCTTGTCGAGGACGTCCATGCCTGAGCTGATCTGTCCGAAATGGTTGTACACGCCGCTGGTCTCGAGGAAAGGCGCGTCGCCGATCGTGACGAAGAACTGCGACCCGCTGACGCCGGCCGGGCTCGAGGCCATTCCCACGGTCCCTCGGGGCCATTTGGACGGGTTGTTCTCGTTGGGCAGCTTGTAGGCCGGGCCGCCCGTCCCGTTGCCGAGCGGGTCGCCGCCCTGGACCACGAAGCCGGGCACCACGCGGTGGAAGGTCAACCCGTCGTAGAAGTGGTTCTGCGAGAGGTAGACGAAGTTGTTCACCGTCTGGGGCGCGACTTTCACGTCGACGAACGAGATGACGAAGTCCCCACGGGAGGTGTGCACCGTAGCGGAGTACTTCTTGCTCGCGTCGATCACGGTCGGTGGGGGCGTGGTGCGCTGTTCCATGCAGGTGACGATCTCATTGTCGCAGCCCGGGGCGAAGGAGGTCGCCGGCGAAGCCGCGCCGCCATCACAGCCCGCCGCGGCTGCGACCACGAACACCAGGGCGATCAGGCGTCTCACCGCTGGCACATTAGAGGATCGAGCGTGCTCGATCGGACCTTCGCACCGCGCTATCCTGCCTCCATGGGAGAGGCTTCCGAGCTGGCCGACCAGTACGACGCTGTGATGGCCGAGGTCGTCGCGTTCGCAGGGACCTGCACCGACGAGGAGTGGCGCGCTCTGTGTCCCGGCGAGCAGCGAACGGTCGGCGTCGTGTTCGATCACGTCGCCGATGGGAATCCTGAGGTCGTGCTCTGGATCAAGACCTTCCTCGCAGACAGGCCGGTCAAGATCACCCGTGAGAGCCTCGACGCGCGCAACGCCGAGCACGCGCATAGAGCCGAGAACCGACCGAGACAGACCACCATCGACGACTTGAAGCAGAGCGCGGCTAGAACGTCGAGCGTCCTGCGCGCCTTGACGGAAAAGGAGCTCCGGGCTGCGCAGGATTTCGGCTGGGCCGGGCGTCAAGAGGTGGCCTGGGTCGCCGGCGCGGCCGTGCGCCACCCGCGCGGCCATCTCAAGAGCATCCGCGAAGCGCTCGGCCGCTGATCGGAGCGATTCATCGCGTCGGTTCGCGAGCCCCTGTCCAGATCACCACGGCGAGCAACAGAGCAAATCCCGCGATGACCACGAGCGCGACGGGCACGCCCAAAGTGGCGGCCACCCCGCCTCCGATGAGCGGGCCGAGGCAGAATCCGAAGGCCACCGAGCTCGCGTTGATACCGAAGACAGTGCTCTGGGCCTCGTGCGGCGTCTCAAGACCGATCATGCTCGCCGTCGCCGGGATAACCACGCCGCTGAAGAGGCCGTTGAGCGCGATGCCGGCCACGACCACCGCGACCCAGGGCGCGACGCCGATCATGGCCACCGACAGGGCGACCATCACGGAGGCGACTGCGGTGGTCCGCACATAACCCAGCCGGCGCGTGACGTTCGTGTAGAAGATGGCGGCGCCGCTGCTCGCGACGCCCGCGAGGCCGAACCCGATCCCGGTCACCGCGGCCACACCACTGGACACCATCTCCAGAAGACGAAGCACGACAAGCTGCTGGGTCGCCGAGTTCGCGACGCTGATCAACCCCTGCGCAGCGATCAAGACGGTCAGCGCCTTCCTGGCGCCGGGGCGCTGGCCGATCATCGTCAGGGTTCCGATCTGCGGGCCGGTGCGCCTGACCAACGGGCTCTCGCGCACGATGATGATCACGGGCAAGAGCGAGATCAGAAGTAGGACCCCGCCGCCCAAGAAAACAACGCGCAGCCCGAACAGCGCCGCGGCAAAGCCGCCGATGACCGGTCCGATCGCTCCACCGAGGGCGACCGACGACGTGACCACTCCCAGCGCCCAGCCCACGCGGTTGCGCGGGGTCTCGACCGCCACCAACGCGGTCGCGGCCGCCACCGTGCCGCTCGTCGCGCCCTGCAGGAATCGCAGCGCGAGCAGCTCCGTGGGTGTCTGAACGAAGTAGATCAGGCCGACCGTCAGCGCGCCGCCGACCATCGAGCGCACCAGCATCGGCTTGCGGCCGTATCGGTCACCCAACACGCCCCAGATGGGGCTCGCGATCCCCATGGCCAACCCGGACGCGCTGGCGATGGCGGCCGTCCACAGGTCGAGCTCGCTGCCCTGTGGGACGCCGAGGTCGGTGTGGATGAAGATCGACAAGAACGGGAAGGCGAAGCTGAACCCGAATATGGCCATGAACTCCGCGAACCAGAGCGCCGCCAGGTTGCGCCGCCAGTTCACTCCGCCCGGGTTGAGCGGAGGCGGAACGGTCGAACGCGGATCAGTGCCCAGCGAGGAGCTCGAGGACGCGGTCGGAGGTGATCGGCAGGCGGTCGACGACCGCGTTCGGGTTTCGCTTGCGAAGGGCGTCCTCGACCGCATTCGCGATCGTAGCGGGCACGGGGATCGTCCCGCTCTCGCCGGCGCCCTTGAAGCCTTCGGGGTTGGCGTCCGTGGGAGTCTCGATGTGAACCAGCTCCGGGGTGACGGCGACCTCGGCGGCGCTGACGATCGAATAGTCGAGAAAGCTCGCCGTGCGGAAGGCGCCGTCGGAGTCGTAGATCGCCGCCTCGTGCAGCGCATATCCGATTCCGTGCGCGTAACCACCGTGCAGCTGGCCCTCGAGGGTCAACGGGTTGATGGCCTTACCGGTGTCGTGCGCGATGACGTAGCGCAGCACCTCCACCTGGCCCGTCTCGGGGTCGACCGCGACGACGGCGGCATGACATCCGCTCGAGAAGGCGACCGGGCGTTTCGGGTCGAAGCTCTCGAACACCTCGAGACCTTCCGCCGGTAGGACTTCGGTGGCTCGCACGCTCTTCGAGGGTGCGCCGCGCACGCTGATCACGGCTTCTTCCACGACCAGGTCCTGGACGTCTGCCTCCAGCACGTCAGCGGCGCGCTCGAGCAGGCGCTTGCGCATCGCGATCGCAGCCTGCGACGCCGCGCTGCCGACCATCACGGCGCTGCGGCTGCCCGCCGTGAGCAGCGCAAAAGGGACGTGCTGCGTGTCGCCCGCGGTGACGCGCACCTTCTCGATCGGCCAGCCCAGCCTCTCCGCGATGACCAGCGCGACCATCGTCTCGTGGCCTTGGCCCTGAGGCGTGGAGCCGACGAACACGTGGGCGGTCCCGTCCTTCGCGAGGTGTATCTTTGCCGGCTCGCCACGACCGAAACCTGTCGACTCGACGCAGCACGCGATGCCGGTGCCGATCAGGCGGGAGTCCTTTTTTCCGTCGGGTCGCGGGCCTTTTTCAAGCTCCGTCAGCGCGAGCTCCATCAGCCTCGGATAGTCCCCGCTGTCGTAGACGTAACCGCTGCGGCCGCCCGGGAAGCCCGTGGTGTAGGGGATCTGCTCCGGCTGGATCATGTTGCGCCGCCGCAGCTCTGCCGGCTCCATGTCGAGCGCGCGCGCGAGCCTGTCGATCACCCTCTCCATCCCGTAGTTCCCAAGGGGCCGGCCGCCGCCGCGGATGAACCCGGCCGGCACCGCGTTCGTGTAGACGAGCTGGTACTCGATGTGCATCGCCGGCAGCACGTAGGCCGAGATCATGTGGCCGATGATGATTCCGGGCTGGCCGGTGCCGGACCCCGCGTAGGCGCCGACGTCGTGGACCAGCCGCCCGCGCAGCCCGCGGAGCTTGCCCGCGCGGTCCGACGCCAGCTCGAGCTCGATCACCGAGCCGTGTCCCTGGGCCGTCGTGGCACCGTCCTCGCTCCGCGTGGCCACCCAGCGCACCGGTCGCTTGAGCCGCCAGGCCGCAAGTGGGACGAGGATCTCCTCCGGGAACGGGCTGCCCTTCGCGCCGAATCCGCCGCCGACGTCCTCCGCCAGGACCCGCACAGAGTCCTCGTCGATGCCAAGGGCCGAGGCGATCGCGCCCTTGACCCCAAAGACGTTCTGGGTCGAGGTCCAAACCTTGAGGCCACCGGTCTCAGGGTCCGGCATGGCGGTGACGGTGCGCGTCTCCATCGCCGCGCCCGCCACACGGGCGGTCGTGAGGCGGATCTTCGCCGTCACGCTGTCGGCCGCAAACGCGGTCTTGATGTCGCCGTAAGAGATCGAGTCCGACTGCGCGACGTTGGACTTCATGTCGGCGTGGACCGTCGGCGCGCCGTGTGCGGTCGCGGTCATGACGTCGCCGACGCCGGGTAGCGGGTCGAGCTGGGGCATCACCTGCTCGGCCGCGTCCTGCGCCTGGTAGGCGGTCTCCGCGACGACCATCGCGAACGCCTCGCCCACGTAGTTCACCTCGTCGCGGTTCAGGATCGGCCGGCCGCGCTGCTCGATGCCCGCGGGCCCGAAGTCGCTGAGCCCGGCGGCGGCTTCCGGCAGGTCCTCCGCGGTCCATACGGCGATCACCCCCGGCATCGACCTGGCCGTGGACCTGTCGACCGCGCGGACACGCGCGTGGGGCAGGGGCGACCGGCAGAACGCGACGTGCGCGATGCCATCAAGTGCGATGTCGCCCGCGAAGTGCCCCTGTCCGGTGATGAGTCGCTGATCCTCGACGCGGCGCATGCGCCGGCCGATATAGGGAGGCACGGCAACTACAATAAGTCGTCACTCGGTAGCCTTTCCCGCGCAGGGCGGCTAGCTCAGTTGGGAGAGCGCCAGCTTGACATGCTGGAGGTCGGGGGTTCGAAACCCTCGCCGCCCACCACCGGAACGATCCGGCACCTGTCTGCGGGAGGTACCGTAAGGCGTGATGTCTGCCGAGACGCGCTCACTCAGCAAGACACTCCTGCGCCCTTACAGGCTCGCCCATGAGCGGTTGTTGAAGGCGGCTGAGGAACTGTCTCCCGAGCAGTTTGCGTGGAGCGCGGGCGCAAGTCTCCACTCGGTGGCCTGGCAGCTGTGGCATGCCGCCCGCTGGGACGACGTGATCGGGTCCTACCTCCACAGAGCCATGGCCAGAGAACCTCGCGCACAGGTGTGGGATAAAGAGTCGCTCGCAGATCGATGGTCATTGGCCTCCGGCTCGATGGGCCGGCGCGACACGGGCACCGGGATGCCGGACGCGACGGCGGAAGAGATTCGGTTCCCAGATCAGAAAGAGGTCGTCAGCTACGCCAGGCTCGCGTTCAAATACGCAGAAGAGGCGATCGAGCTGGTACCCGAGGATCGACTGCTGAAGGTCGTGACCGGTGATCCGGATGGAGACACGAACGCCGACAACGTCCTGATCTACCTCGATCACCTGAGCCGCCATCTCGGAATGATCGAGTCGATTCGGGGGCTTCAAGGTCTGGCCGGCTCTTCCACCGGCTGACGGGCGGGCCAGGAGCGCTCGCTTCGCCCTGTCGCGCGCGACCTCGAGCTGGATAGAGTTGGTAGCCCCGGCGGGATTCGAACCCGCGATCTCAGCCTTGAAAGGGCCGCGTCCTAGGCCACTAGACGACGGGGCCTGCTCGATACTCTAGTTGCCGGCCCTGCGCGTAAGTCCATGCGGGCCACCAGGCACAGGTCGCAAAAGCGGGCGTAGCACAATGGTAGTGCGGCAGCCTTCCAAGCTGTTTACGTGGGTTCGATTCCCATCGCCCGCTCCAAAACCAGCAACAAGTTTGCCGTGCCGTCGATGGTGGCTCCGCCGACCCGTCTAACCTCTAATCAGACGTGGGACTCAATCCGCCGCCACCGCCACCACCCCCTGTCCAGCAGCGCCCGACCGGCGCGCAGCAGCGCCCGACCGGCGCCAAGGCGCCGCCGCCACAGAACCCTTTTCGCTCGACCCGGCTATGGGTGACGCTGGCGATCATCCTGCTGGCCAACATCTTCATCACCAACGTCCTGTTCGCCCCTGCGCAGCCGACCACCGTCACGCTTCCCTATGACGTTTTCAAGCAGCAGGTCACGGACGGCAACGTGATCAGCGTTACAACCACCGGGGACGCGATCACGGGCGTCACCAAGACGGCCGTCAAAGAGCCCACGACCGGTGTCAGCGCCACCCACTTCACCACCCAGCGTCCCTCGTTCGCCGACGACAGCCTCGAGCCGCTGCTCGAGCAGCACGGCGTGACGATCAACGCCAAGCCGGAGAATCCGCCACCGCCGTTCTGGCAAACACTGTTGTTCAGCTTCGGGCCGACGCTGCTTATCGTCGTCGCGGTCCTGTACCTGATCCGGCGTGCCGCAAACGCGGGCGGCGCCGGCGGCCTGCTCGGCGCGTTCGGCCAGAGCAAGGCGCGCCTGTACGACCCGGAGCGCCCCGGCACGACCTTCGCGGACGTGGCGGGCATCGACGAGGTCAAACAGGAGCTGCAGGAGCTGGTCGACTTCCTGCGCGAGCCGCAGAAATACGAGCGGCTGGGAGGCATGGTTCCGAAAGGCGTCCTGCTCATCGGGCCCCCCGGCACGGGCAAGACGCTTTTGGCTCGCGCGGTCGCGGGCGAGGCCAAGGTCCCGTTCTTCAGCCAGTCTGCCTCAGAGTTCGTCGAGGCGATCGTCGGCGTTGGAGCGTCCCGCGTGCGCGACCTCTTCATGAAGGCGCGTGAGGCCGCGCCGGCCATCATCTTCATCGACGAGCTGGACGCCATCGGCCGCAGCCGCAGCTCGGGTTTTCGCATCGGCGGCAACGACGAGCAGGAGCAGACGCTCAACCAGATCCTCACCGAGATGGACGGCTTCGAGCCGGGCAAGGGCGTCATCGTTCTCGCCGCCACCAACCGCGCGGACGTGCTGGACCAGGCCCTCCTGCGCCCAGGTCGCTTCGACAGGCGCGTGACGCTGCAGCCGCCGGACCGCCGGGGCCGGGCGGCGATCCTGAGGATCCATGCCGCCAAGGTGCCGCTCTCACCGGAGGTCGACCTCGACGAGATCGCCGGCGCGACACCGGGCCTGGTGGGTGCCGACCTTCGCAACCTCGTGAACGAGGCTGCACTCGGTGCGGCCCGCAAGGGTCAGACCGCCGTCGCGCCTCAGGATTTCTTCGAGGCCATCGACAGGATCCTGCTGGGCACCGAGCGCAACCTGATGATGACCCCGGCCGATCGCGAGCGCATCGCGTACCACGAGTCCGGGCACGCGCTGCTCGGGCTGCTCGTGCCCGGCGCGGACCCCGTGCGAAAGGTGACGATCATTCCTCACGGCGGCGCCCTCGGGGTGACGATCCAGAGCCCCATCGACGACCGCTTCAACTACGGCGAGGACTACCTGCGGGCGCGCATCGTGGGAGCTCTTGGCGGCCGGGCTGCCGAGCAGATCGTGTACACGGCGGTCTCCACCGGGGCCGCCAACGACCTGCAGCAGGTCACGCAGATCGCCCACGAGATGGTCGTCCGGTGGGGGATGAGCCCGAAGATCGGGCCGCTCGCCTTCGCGGAGGACGGGGCAGGCGCCGGCATGGGAATGACGAGGCCGTACAGCGAAGCGACCGCGCGAGAGGTCGACACCGAGGTGAAGCGCATCGCTGACGAGTGCTTCGCCGAGGCGATGCGACTCCTCACCGAGCACCGGCCCCAGCTCGATGCGCTCGCGCAGGCCCTCTTGAGAGACGACTCGCTGAACGAGGATCAGATCCTGTCCGTCACCGGGATCCGCACGGGCGTCGCCGCCTACAACGCCGAGGCCTGATACGTCGCCGCGGCGACGACGAAGTGCTCGAACAGGCGCGACGCCCACGGCTCCGTCTTGACCAGCTCTTCGGGATGGCACTGGATTCCAACCACGAAGCGGTGACCTGGAATCTCGACGCCTTCGATCAACCCATCGGAGGAGTGAGCCACCGCCCGCAGGTCTCCACCCACCTCGCGTATCGCTTGATGGTGCAGGCTGTTCACCTGGACATCGGTCTCGCCGATCGTATGGGCGAGCAGGCTCCACTGCTCGATCTGTAAGCCATGGACCAACGAGTCGCGGGGCTCCCGGTCGTGCGACTCGCGGGCGGAGCCCTGCACCTGCACGTCCTGCCATAGAGTCCCACCGCAGGCGACGTTCAACACCTGTATCCCGCGGCAGATCGCGAGCACCGGAAGGTCGTCGGCCACGGCCCACGTCGCGAGCGTCAGCTCAACCTCGTCCAGCTCCGGCATGAGCGTGAGGTTGCAGTCCTCCCGAGGCTCCTGGCCATAGCGCCGCGGCTCGACGTCGGCCCCACCAGGCAGCAGAAGGCCGTCGAGGAGGTCATATAGGGTGCGGAGGTGCCGCTCGTCCTGCGACACGGGAATCGGCAGCGTCGTCGCGCCGGCGGCTTCGAGGGCGTCGAAATAGGCGCGGTTCAGGGCCAGCTTGGGCGGGAACCCGGGGCCGGTGAAGGGGCGCAGCGGAACCCCGATGACCGTCACGCGGGAACCCCTGACTTCGCGCGGCGCTGGGCGACCAGGGGCAGCTTGGCCCGGACGTGCGCCAGGCGGTCATGGGTCAAGTCGGCTACCGCGACACCGGCCGCCTCCCCCAGGCCCGCGACGACAACTCCCATCGGGTCGACGATCATGCTCCGCGCGCAGTATCCCGCGCCCGTCATCCCGGCCGCGGACACGTACATGGTGTTCTCGAGCGCGCGGGTCCGCACGATGAGGTTCCAGTGCTCCTCTTTGAGCGGGCCCGCGACCCAGGCCGAAGGCACCACCAGCAGGTCCGCCCCGCGATCGGCGGCGTGCTGGATGAACGCCGGGAAGCGCAGCTCGTAGCAGATCGCCACCGCAGTGAGGAACCCGTTTACCTCGACGATCGGCAGGTCCGCGTCGCCGGGCCGGAAGCGCTCGGACTCGAGCTCGCCGAACGCGTCGTAGAGATGGCGTTTGCGGTGCGCGGCGACGAGTCCGTTCCGCGCGTCGATCACGACGGCCGTGTTGCTGATCCGCCGGTCTCCGGAGATCGACTCGAACACGCCTGCCACCAGGGTCACTTCCAGGCGGGACGCCAACTCACGCAGCTCCCGGACGAACGGGCCGTCGAGAGGCTCGGCCGCCGGTCGGAGGTCGTCGGTCAGGGCTCCGAAGTTGTGCATCGCTCCTTCCGGGAAGACGACAAGGCGAGCGCCCGCCGATGCCCCCTCCTCGGCCAGTTTCGTGATGCGTTCGAGGTTGGCGGCCTTGTCTGGCCCCGATTCGAACTGTGCGACGGCGACTCGCATCACAGCCGCTCGAAACCGCGAAACCGTTCCCAGTCGGTGACGGACGACTCGAATGCCGCGAGCTCGATGTCGGCACGATGAACGTAGTGGTCGACGACCTCGTCGCCAAACGCATCCCGCGCCACCTTGCTCGACTCGAAGAGGTCTCGAGCCGCCCGCATCGAGTGGGGGACGTGAGGGCGGGAGCCTTCGTACGCGCTGCCCTTGGTCGCAGGCTCGAGCGGCAGCTTCGCGTCCAGGCCGTGCAGGCCGGCAGCGATCATCGCTGCGACCGCAAGGTGCGGATTGACATCTGCGCCCGGCAGCCGGTTCTCGACGTGCAGGCCCTGCCCATGCCCGATCACCCGCATCGCGCAGGTCCGGTTGTCCTTGCCCCATGCCACGGCGGTCGGGGCGAACATTCCGGGCACGTAGCGCTTGTAGGAGTTGATCTGCGGCGCGAAGAGCAGCGTCATCTCGCGCAGGCACGCGAGCTGTCCCGCCAAAAAGCGATCGAACAGATCGCGGTCGTCCGCGAAGAGGTTTGTCCCGTCCGGCCCCGCGAGGGAGACGTGTACGTGACACGAGCTGCCTTCGCGCTGGTCGAACTTGGCCATGAACGTCACGGCCATCCCTTCCTGCGCGGCGATCTCCTTGGCGCCGAACTTGTAGATCGTCTGGTCGTCGCATGCCGGTAGGGCGCCGCCGTAGCGGAAGTTGATCTCGTGCTGACCGAGGTTGCACTCGCCTTTGGAGCTCTCGACGTTCATCCCCGCGACCTCCATCGAGTTCCGGATGCGCCTGATGAGAGGCTCGATGCCGTTGGTGTCGAGGAGGGCGTAATCGACGCTGTACGGCGTCGCCTTGGTCAGGTTCGAGTAACCGGACTCCCACGCCTCGCGGTATGACCCGCGAAAGATCATGAACTCGAGCTCGGTGCCGACTTGCGCCGTCAGGCCGCGCGAGCTCAAGCGCTCGAGCTGGCGTCTGAGGACCTGGCGCGGAGAGACCTGGACGGGCTCGCCGTCCTCCTTGAACGCGTCGGCGATCACGAGCGCCGCGCCCTGGTGCCACGGCAGAAGGCGCAGCGTCGTGAGGTCGGGCTTCAGCTGGAAGTCGGCGAATCCCCGGTTCCACCCCGCCAGGCCGTACCCCTGCTGCGGTGACATCTCCACGTCGGTGGCGAGCAGGTACTCGCACGACTCGGCGCCGTGTGGGACCGCGGCCTCCAGGAAGTGGCGCGCGGTGAGCCGTTTGCCGACGAGCCGGCCCTCCATGTCGACGAGCGCGAGCACGACGGTGTCGACGGCGTGGGCGGCGACGGCGCGCTCGAGCGCCTCGAGCGTGAGGGGCGCAGCGGCCGCGCCGTTGGACGCCGCCTGCGCTGAGGCGGGAACGCTGTGCACCTCTGTCATCGCCGGCTCACCTCCATGGATTCGACTTCCAGCACCAGTTTGCCGCCGACGGCTCCGCGCTCCAACCGCTCGTGCGCCGCCGCCGCGTGCTCCAGCGGAAACGTCTCGGCGACCTTGACCTTCAGTGTTCCCGCGTCGACGAGCCTTGCGATCTCGTCGAGCGCATGGCCGTCGGGTTCGACCAGCGGTTCCGACACGCGTATGCCGCGCCGCCGGGCCTCGTCTTTCACCGCATCGTCGGCGCCCGCCGCGACTGCCAGGAGCATGCCGCCCGGGCGGAGGGTGTCGAGCAGCGCGCGAGTGTCTTCGCCGCCGACCAGGTCGAGCGCGACGTCCGCGTCGCGCGTCGACAGCGCGGCGCGGTCGGCGCGACCTGTAGTGGTTGCGACCTGTGCTCCCCGCGCCACGGCGACCTGCACCGCGATGTGTCCCACGCCACCCGTCGACCCGTGCACCAGCACAGTCTGGCCTGCGCAGACCTTGGCGGTCTCGACCAGGGCCTGCCACGCGGTGAGGGCAGCCAGCGGCAGCGCGGCGGCCTCGGTGGTAGAGATGCTCATGGGTGCGCGTGCGAGCTGCCGCGACGGCGCGGTGACGTACTCGGCGTACGCCCCGGCCGCGCGGGGAAACCTGGGCATCCCGAAGACCGGGTCGCCGACCTCGAAGCGCGTGACGCCGTAGCCGGTCGCCTCGACCACCCCGGCCACGTCCCAGCCCACGATGAAAGGTGGCGGTCCCACCCAGCGGGCCACCCCCTCGCCCCGGCGCGTCTTGCAGTCGACGGGGTTGACTCCGGCGGCGATCACACGTACCAGCACCTCGGTCGAGATGGGCGAAGGGCGCTCCACCTCAGCGAGCTGCAGCACGTCCGGGCCCCCCAGGCGAGTGACCATAACGGCGCGCACGCCAGCCTTACGTGGTCGCGAGGAAGATGTTCTTGAGCTCGGTGTAATAGTCCAGCGCGTCCGGCCCAAGCTCGCGTCCGATGCCCGACTGCTTGAAGCCTCCGAACGGGGTCGTGACGCGCACGGAGCTGTGGGAGTTGATCGAGATCGTTCCCGACTCGAGGCCGCGCGCCACCCGCATGGCGCGGCCGGCATTGTTCGTCCAGATCGAGCCCGACAGGCCGTAGACGGTGTCGTTGGCGATCCTCAGGGCCTCGGCCTCGTCGTCGAATGGGATGACGACGGCGATCGGGCCGAAGATCTCCTCCCGCGCCGCGCGATCTGTGTTGGCCACGGGCGAGAGGACCGTGGGTGGGAACCAGTACCCGGCGCCGCTCGGCGCGCTGCCGCGGAACGCGACCCTGGCACCGTCCCCGAGATAGGATGCCACCTTCTCGCGATGCTCGGCGGAGATCAGCGGGCCCATCTCGGTGTTGTCGTCGAGTGGGTCGCCGACCCTCAACGCCTTGACCGATTTCTCGAGACCCTGCATGAAGCGGTCCACGGCCGAGCGCTCGACGAGGATCCTCGAGCGGGCGCAGCAGTCCTGGCCGGCGTTGCCGAACACAGCGAGCGGCGCCGTGGCTGCGGCCTTGTCGAGGTCGGCGTCGGCGAAGACGATGTTGGCCGATTTGCCGCCGAGCTCGAGCGTGACCCGCTTGATGGATTTTGCAGTGAGCTCACCGATCCGCTTGCCGACCTCGGTCGAGCCGGTGAACGCCACCTTGGCGACGTCGGGATGGACGACCAGCCTCTCGCCGACAACCCGGCCGGCGCCGACCACCACGTTGAGGACTCCCTCTGGCAGACCCGCCTCCAGCGCGATCCTTCCCAGCTCGACCGCGGTCAGAGGGGTGAGGCCGGCGGGCTTCAGGACGACCGTGTTGCCCGCGGCGAGCGCCGGGGCAACCTTCCAGGACGCGATCGGGAGGGGAAAGTTCCAGGGCACGATGAGCGCGACCACGCCCAGCGGCTCGCGAAACGTCATGTCCACCCCGCCCGCGACCGGGATCGTCTTGCCGAAAAGTCGCTCCGGTGCGCCGGCGTAGTAGTTGAAGACGTCCGCCACCATCCCGACCTCGCCGCGCGCGTCGCTGATCGGCTTGCCGACGTTGCGCGCCTCGAGCTGCGCCAGCTCCTCGGCGTGCTTCTGTATCGCGAGCGAGATGCTGCGCATGAGGTTGGCCCGGTCCTTCGGGCTCACGGACCTCCAGGTGGGGTAGGCCGCCTTGGCGCGGGCCACCGCGCGATCGGCGTCCTCCACGCTCGCCTCGTTCAGCTCGGCCATGACCTTCTCTGTGGCCGGCTCGATGACCTTCAGGCTGCCGGTTCTGGTCGCCATGCGCCCCTCCCTTATTCCCCTCGACACCGCGGCCCCGCGCCTGCGACGTGCGCCGGCGCCGGCTCGCAAATGGGCCTGTACAAGGTCCATTGCAATGATAGTATCGACCCACTTCGGGTCTTTTTCTCCCACAGTTTGGGGAAGGGGTACGTGGGGATGGCCGGGGCTGGGGAAACGGTGGTCGACAGTCAATCGACGCACGTCCTCCCTTTGGAGTTTCACCGCCGCTACCCCGTGCTGGTGCGCGGCGAAGGCGTGTGGGTCGAGGATGCCTCGGGCAAGCGCTACCTCGACGCGATGAGCGGCGGCTCGATGGCCGCCACCCTCGGTCACGGTCGCAGGGACATCGTCGCCGCGGCTCGGGCGCAGGCCTCCACGCTCGCGTACGTCCACAACGAAAGGCTGACCAACCCGCCCCAAGAGGAGCTTGCGCGCGAGCTGGTCGGTGTCGCCCCGAAGGGATTCACGCGCGTGCGTTTCGTCACCGGCGGCGCGGAGGCCAACGAGATGGCGCTGCAGATCGCGCGCCGGTACCACGTCGACCGCGGCGAGCCGCAGCGTTGGCAGGTGATCTCGCCGGCTCAGGCATACCACGGCCCGACGATGGCGACGCTGGCCCTGACCGGCCGGCCCGGATTGAAGCGCCCGTTCGAGCCGTACATGTCGGACCATCTGCACATACCGCCCAGCACCTGGCGGTTCGACCCGACCGGCGAGCAGGCGCTGGAAGCTCTCGATCAGGTGCTCGAGGCGGCCGGTCCGGGCACCGTTTCGGCATATTTCTGCGAGCCGGTCAGCGCGGCGGCCCTGCCTTCCTACAGCCCGCCCAAGCGCTTCTGGGAGGGACTCGCCGAGCGCCGCGACCGCCACGGGTTCCTGATCTGCTTCGACGAAATAGTCACCGGCGTTGGGCGCACCGGCCACTGGTTCGCCGCCGAGAGCCTGCCGATCGTCCCGGACATCATCGCGACGGCCAAGGGACTGGGCGCCGGTTACGCGGCCATCGGCGCCGTCCTCTGCCGGCAGCACGTGTATGACGCGGTCGCGCAAGGCTCGAGGAAGTTCACGCTGGGGCACACCTGGGATGGCGCGCCGCTGTCCTGTGCCGTCGGCCTCGCGGTGGTCGACGTCCTCAAGAAGGAACGATTGATCGAACGGGTCCACGAGCGCGGGCCGCGCCTGCGGGACGAGCTGGCCGCCGCCCTGAAAGGCATCCCGTTCGTCCACGAGGTGCGCGGCCACGGCTACCTGCTCGGCATCGAGTACGTCGATCCCCGCGACGGCAAATCCTTCCTGCCCCCGGACCTGCGAACGGCGGGACGTATCGACGATGTGGCGTTCGAACGAGGTCTGATCACCTATTCGACGATGCCGACGCGCGACGGTTTCGCGGGCGACCAGACGCTGTTCGCTCCGCCTTTCACGAGCACCGACGCGGAGCTCGCGGAGATGGTCGACCGGTACGCGGGCACGCTTCGGCAGGTCGCGGAGGAGCTGGAGTCGAAGCTCGAAGCGAGCCCGGTGTCGTGAGCAGGAAGCTCAGAGCGCTGATCATCCAGCACGAGGAGCCAACGCCTCCTGGGCTGCTCGGCGACTGGCTCGAACGGCAGAACGCCCAGGTCGACGTCATGCGCATCGACCTCGAGGAGAAGGTGCCCGACCCGCGCGAGTACGACATGCTCGCGTCGCTGGGCTCCGAGTTCGCCGCGTTCGACGACTCGATCCCTTTCATCCACCGCGAGAGCGAGCTGTTCCGGCAGGCCGCGGCCGACGACGTGCCGGTGCTCGGCCTCTGCTTCGGCGGACAGCTCCTGGCGCGGGTGCTGGGAGGCAAGTCGTTTCGCGCCGAGCGCTCCGAGATCGGCTGGCTTCCAGTGCGCACGATGGCTCCGGAGCTGATCTCGGAAGGTCCGTGGTTCCAGTGGCACTTCGACAGCTTCACGCTGCCGCCCGGGGCGAAGCTGCTCGCCGACACCGCGGTCGGGCCCCAGGCGTACGTCTCCGGCAGGAGCCTCGGTCTCCAGTTTCACCCCGAGGTCACCCCGCAGATCATGGACAGCTGGGTGCGGGCCTACCGCCACGAGCTTGATGGCGACGGCGTGGACCCGGACGCGCTGCTCGAAGAGACGCACCGACTTGCGCCCGAGGTTCGCCTGAGGTCGGAGCGTCTCTTCGACCACTTCCTCAGCGACATTGCCAGGGTGAGCTCCGAGGTGGCCCGTGGCCGTTAAGGAGACGCGGCGGGCGACGGCGGGTGGGTCCAACGGTTCGCCCGCGTCCCCAGTTCGCTTCGAGCGTATCCAGCCGCTCCGCGCCCACGAGTACGTGGCGGAGCAGATCCGCCGCCACATCTCGCTGCGAATCATCAAGCCGGGCGAAGCGCTCCCGGCGGAAAGGGAGCTCGCGGTCATGTTCGGCGTCGGCCGCCCCACGATCCAGCATGCCCTCCGGATGCTCGAAGCCGCTGGTCTCGTCGAGGCGCGCCGCGGCCGCAGCGGCGGCACGTTCGTGTCGCGCCAGGACCAGGACTCGCTTGCCGTCGACGGGCTGATCGTGCGCGTCATGCGGAACCGCAAGGAGCTCGAGGACCTGCTGCAGTACCGGCGTCTCATCGAGCCGGCCGTCGCTCGCGTCGCAGCGGCCACACGCAGCCAGAAGGACCTCGACGCGATGCAGGACGCGATCCGAGGGATGGCCGTGGCGACCACCGAGCCCGACTACATGCGCCACGACACGGACTTCCACATCGCCCTCGCACGCGCCACCGGCAACGCCGTCCTCGCGCACGCGATCGAGGACATCCGCCTGCAGCTCAACGACGCGATGACGCTCCTGCCCGAGTCGGACACCTGGCACAGGCGGATCACCGGCGAGCACGAGGCGCTGCTGGAGGCGATCGAGGCCGGCGACCCGAAAGACTCGGAGCGCGCCATGGAAGAGCATGTCGCGCACAGCGAACAGGGATTGCGCGCGGTGCTCGCCGCCGTCGGGCGCCGGGGCGTGTGGAAGTAGGAGGATGGGGATGGCGACGATAAGCGCCGGCGAAACCAGCGTCTTTCCCCGCTTCCTGGACCTCGCCTACCCGAACATCGCGCGCGGCAAGGGCGTCTGGCTCGAGACCACGGGCGGCGAGCGCATCCTCGACGCGAGCTCCGGGGGTGCGATGGTCGCGTGCCTCGGTCACGGTGTCGGCGAGATCGTCGACGCAGCCGCCGAGCAGGCCGAGCGGATGGCGTACTTCTACAACCACCACTTCACGAGCCGGCCTCAGGAAGGTCTTGCGGATCGGATCATCGAGGTCGTCGCGCCCGAGATGGCGCGCGTCAAGCTCGCTTCGGGAGGATCCGAGGCCAACGAGACCGCTGTTCGGCTGGCGCGCACGTACCACGTGGATCGCGGTCAGCGCGACCGGTGGCAAATCATCTCGCCGGCGCAGTCCTACCACGGCTCGACGCTCGGAACGCTCGCGCTCAGCGGACGGCGCCGTTCGCTGCAGGAGCCGTACGCCGACTACATGCCCGCTTATCTCCACATCAGTCCGTCGACCCCGCGCTTCGACGAGACCGGCGAGCGCGCGCTCAAAGAGCTGGACCAGGCCTTGAAAGACGCCGGTCCCGACACGGTCTCCGCATTCTTCTGCGAGCCGGTGAGCGCCGCGGCCCTTCCCGGCTACTCGCCGCCGGAACGGTTCTGGCACGGCCTGGCCGAGCGGCGCGAGAAGCACGGTTTCGTCATCTGCTTCGACGAGATAGTCACGGGCATGGGTCGGGTAGGCACGTGGCTCGCCGCCCACCAGCTGCCGATCGAGCCCGACATCGTGACGATCGGCAAGGGACTTGGCGCCG
>DAIPXW010000005.1:0-22844 GCA_036783075.1 Candidatus Dormiibacterota bacterium
CAGCCCTGGCTGGCGGTCGTAATGATGGTGCCGGTCGCGGCGATTAACGTCGCAATGCAGCGGTCGATGCAGCTCCAGGAGCAGACGATCGCCGCGCTCGAGGCGATGGCCGACGTCGTCGACCGCCGCGACCCATACACGTTTCAGCACTCGCAGAGCGTGGCGGATCACGCCGTGCGCACGGCGCGCCGCTTGAAGCTTCCAGAGCGAGAGGTGGAGCTGATCCGCCTTGCGGCTCGCGTCCACGACCTCGGCAAGATCGCCGTTCCGGATGAGGTCCTTCACAAGCAGGGACGCTTGACAGAAGCGGAATTCGACGTGATGAAGAAGCATCCGCAGACAGGCGTCGAGATACTCGGCAAGTTTCCCAAGTACCTGCGCGGACGCGAGCTCGTGCTCGCACACCACGAGCGCATCGACGGACGCGGCTACCCCCGCGGTCTGCTGGGTGACGCGATCCCGTTCGGGGCACGGGTCATCGCGGTGGCCGACTCGTGGGACGCGATGACCTCGGATCGTCCTTACCGAAAAGCCATGGCACCCGAGTTCGCGGTAGCCGAGCTGTTGCGGGGTCGTGGCAACCAGTGGGACCCCGACGTGGTCGATGCCTTCGTAAGCACTCTGCCCGGCGCGTTGCACGAAACGCTTGAACCAGGTCGACTCGAGCTGCGGCCGTTGTTGCGGTCACTCGGCGCGGCGCTCGGCGTCATCGGCTGACGAGAGGAAAGGGCCGGCCGATCAAGTTTTGCGTGGCCGGCTGGCGAGGGCGCCGGAGTCATCCCACCCGTGCCACCCGATCGGCTCGATCCAGACGCTCAAGCGTTTGGCGTTCCTCGTCTCGAACGGGTGGCCCGTGTAGCGGAGCGCGAGGCGATCGATGTCTTTGAGGTCTGCGTCGTCCAGCATCGTCCGCACCAGCCCGAAGATGCTCACGTGGCGATACCAATCGGCGTCGAACATGGTGAGGCTGACTTTCGGGTTGGCCCGCATCCAGCCGAGGCGGCGCCGGCTCTCGTGCAGGTTGACCAGGATCCGGCCGTCCTCCCAGTCGTACCAGGTGACGACCGTCATCGGGAAGCCGTCGGGCCGGATGCACGCGATGACCGCGGTGTTGGGTTGCTTCAGGAACTCCTCGACCTGGGGCGGGATGTCCAGCTTCGGCATCCATCCAACTTAGCGCGGTCGGCGCGCTCGAATCACTCGCGTTTCTCGTCGGGATGGCCGGTGTTGCCGAAGGCGATGCGATCCCTCACGACGCGCGCCCGTCCTAGCAGGCGCGAACGCTGGACGGCGTCCTCCCCAAACCGATCTCGGATCGCGTCCATCGCGACCTCCAGCCGCTTCAGCCGCGGGCTCGAGTCGACGAAAAGATCCATCTGGCCCTGCTCACCGTCGATGAGCCCGGCGAGCCCGACGCCCAGCGTGCCGACGAGGCGGCGGTGGTCGCGCGCGGCCAGCAGCTTGAGCGCCGCCCTGTAGATCTCGTCGCCAGACGAGATCGGCCGCGAGAGCGTCGACTGTTTGGAGAAGTGGCCGTCGTCGGGCCGGTACACGACGCCCACCGAGACGACTCGGCCGCTGCGGCCCGCGGACCGCAGCCTTCTTCCGACCATGTCGGAGAGCCGCATCAGCAGCTCCTCTAGCTCCGACTGCGAGCTGGTCGCGCGGGCCAGCACGTGCGAATGGCTGTAACTCTTGCGAGCTGCGCTCTCGAACGCACCGACCTCGAATCCCCGCAGGCGCCTGGCCCAACCGCCCGCCACCTCGTCGTGCATGCCCGTGAGCTTGAGCCTGTCATTCGTCGCGCGGAGGAACTCGAGGGGAGTGTGAATTCCGGCTTTCCCAAGCCTGGCCGCCGTCGCTTCGGCGATGCCTGACAGGTCCGTCAGCTCAAGGCGCTCGAACACCGACAGAAGGTTGGCGTGGTCGATGCGACGCAGCCCGTCGCGCTTGTCGAGGTTGGACGCCTGCTTGGCCATCCAGATCGAGGTCGAGACGCCGACGGACGACGTGACGCATTCTCCGATCTCCTCACGTATGGCCTCCTTGACGGCGCGGCCGACGCCTTCCGGACCGAGCCGGGCGAGGTCCGGGGTGCCCGCGAGGTTCATCGAAGCCTCGTCGATCGACATCCGTAGGACGTCGGGGCTGTGCCGGTACATGATCCCGATGAGCGTGTCCGAGGCCGCCCGATACAGAGGGGGGTTGGGCTCCCTCACCAGCACCTTCGGGAAGATCGCCTTGGCCTCGAAGACCCGCATGCCGGTCTTGATCCCGAGGTCCCTCGCCTGTCTCGACGACGAGACGATGGTGGCGGCGTCTGTGGCGTAGGCCGCGATCGCGAGCGGACGGCCGCGCAGGGCGGGGTCGTGCTGCTGCTCGATCGAGGCGAACGCGCAGTTCAGGTCGATGACCAGGGTTTCGGGGTCGGCTGTGTTGAGGCCCAGCTCCAGGGCTTCCGGGGATGGTGAGGGCACGACGCACAAATGTTCGCACCATCCGGCCGGGCGGGCAAGGGGGGACTTCCCCCGACTATCTCCTCGACGATCCCGCGGCGCCCTTTCGGCGCGCGCGGCCGGCCACCATCCGGAGCTGCAGGATCCTGGCCGCTCCGAACGCGACCACGATCAGCGCCCCGAGGATCATCGCGAAGAGCAGGGCAACCGCCAGGGGCAGGTGGCCGGAGAAGAACAGGAACGTGACCTCGACCTTTTGCTGGTTCTGCAGGATGAAGACCAGGATCACGACCAGCGCGACGAGGCCGAGGACGACCGCGGTCCAAGCGCCGCTGAGCCGGGTCCGGCGCTCGCCGGGCAACGGCTCAGGCTCGGGTTCCGCAGCCTGCTCGGGCGGCTCGTCCATGCTTGAGCTCAACATCCCGGATCATGGACCACTTCCCGACGGTCCGGCAAGGTCCAGACAGATGAGGTGCGCCCGCGATGGAATTTCAGAAGCTCGTTCGCAAACGCCGGATGGTTCGCCACTTCAAACCGGATCCGGTTCCACGTGACGTGCTGCTGCGCGTCCTGGAGGTGGCTCGTCACGCGCCCTCCGCGGGCTTCAGCCAGGGCTTCGACTTCATCGTTCTCGACGAACCGAAACAACTGGAGGCCTTCTGGGCCCAGACCGAACACCCGGAGTTTCCATACGAGGCGGAGGAGATGGCGGCCCGCCCGCCATGCATCGTGCTGCCGATATCCAACCGCCCCGCGTACCTCGAGCGCTACTCGCGGCCCGACAAAAAGAGGTTCGGCCTTCAGAAAGCCGAGGCGTGGCCGGTGCCCTACTGGGACGTGGACACCGGCATGGCAGTGATGCTCGTTCTGCTGGCCGCCGTCGAAGAGGAACTCGGCGCGCTGTTCTTCGGATTGTCCTGGGGTGCGGAACGGCTCATGCAGGACCTGGGGGTACCGGAAGGCTGCCGCGCGATCGGCGCCGTAAGCATCGGATACCCGTTGGTCGACGCGCCGCGCACCGGTTCGGCGTTCTCGCTGCGCCGCAGGCCCCTGGAGTCGATGATCCACTTCGGCCGCTGGCGGGGTGACGCCGATGCCACGTGAGTCGTGCGACGCTGCGGTCGAGCCTCACGCCGGCCGGGACGACTGGGATCCAAGCCGAGATGTTGGACTCATACTCCCCCTGGATGGGTGGCCTGGATTGGGTTGCGAATCTCGTTCGCGCGATGCGGCTGGGTGCGCTCGCCTTGGTCTTGATCGCGTCGGTCGGCGGCTCGTGGGTGGCTCTGCAGCCCGGCAGCGGGCGAAGTCCAGGGCCATCCAGGCCGGCGGGGATCAACCACGAGTCGGCCCGGGCCCAGACCGTGACATCCATCCGCATCTTCATCGCCAACGGCACGCCGGTCAACCCGGTCTGTCTGACTCCCACCGCCGTGACTGGATGGAACACATCCGAGGCCTGGGCCTGGTCGAGCGTCCCGGGCACAAACGGGCAGTTTCAGGCATGCCGAAGGTCGTGAGGGCCATCGCTAGTAGAACAACCTACTCAGTGTTCGCGGTTGCGTTCTGACAGCTCGTCGATGCAGACGGCGGCCGACAGCAGGAGCACCTCGTCCTGTCCGGGCGCGATGGCGATCCCGTACGTCTCTCGAATCGTGAACCACCGCTTGGAGATGGTCGCCACCACCTGACCGTTGGACTCGATCTCGTACTCGTGGTTCAGGATGTCGCCCTGCGCCTGCATGACCGGGCCGCCATGCACCTCGATCGAGAAGTGCTGCCGGAACAGCGTGAACAGCGCTTTGCGGACGGTGGCGAACACCTGGCCTCCGCGCTCGATGTTCATGGTCGGCTGGAGGGCGATGAGCTTGGCCTCGATCGTGGCCAGCTCCGCCCCGTTGCGGTCCTCGAGGACGAAGGTCTCCCGAATCCTCAAGACCTTCCCGTCCACCTTATATATGGGCTCGCCGCGATCGTTGGAGATCCAGAAGTCCTCACCGATCGAAAACATCTGGCGGCGCAGCTGGTAGCGCGTCCATGCGTCGGCGCCCATCGGTTCCTCCTCGTGATGTCGCACTTGCGGCCGGCTGAAGAGATCATCGCCCTGCCGGCGCTTGAGGGCAAGCGAAGCGCCGCGAGAGCCGCTTGACTTCGCTCTGCCTGCTGCCAGACTGGTCGCGCCATGGCTGATGCGGCCGGCTACGCGGGCGGGGCACCACAGGCGGCCCAGCCGCCCGCGACACGTCTTGACCTGCTGACGAGGACCGCCTTTTTCGACCGGGCCGTCGTGCTTCTCTCGACCCTGTTCGCCGCGGCCGCCTACTTCGACGCGTGGACGTACGTCAACACGACCAACGGCCGCAGCTTCCTGGAGCCGTGGCAGGACTTCGCCCTTCATCTCGCCTGGCTCCTGTTCACGGCCTTTCTCGTGACCGTCATGCTGCTCAACGTCCGGAGCGGAAAGCCCGCCGCGCGCGCCCTGCCCGCCGGCTACGGATGGTGCATGGTCGGCTGTGTCGGGTTCCCGGCGATGGTCCTCCTCGACCGCTGGACCCAGCTCGCTTTCGGCAACGAGTACGGCCTCTCGGCCCTTTTCAGCCCGCCGCGCGTCGGCGAGATCGTGTTCGGCGGCTTGATGGTGACCGGCCCGCTTCGAGCGGCGTGGCATCGGCAGGAGCAGCGGGCCGGCCTGCTCACCGTGGTCGCGGCGGCGCTGCTCCTCTCGGCCATCACGTTCGCCACGCAGTTCGCGCATCCATTCCGCGACCCCCGCGCGGGTGGGCTGCCGCCGGCGGGCGTGTTCCCGTGGGTGACCGAGGACCTGGGGGCGGCGAGCCTCCTCCTCCAGGGTGTGATCCTCACCGCCACCTTCCTTTTGCTGCTGCGCCGGTTCGCGCTTCGTTTCGGCAGCTTCACCTTGATCTGCTTGATCGACGGCGTCCTCGTGTCGGCGCTCAAAGAGCACTGGGAGATGATCCTGGTCGCCGTCGCGACCGGGGTAGGCGCCGACCTGCTGCTCTGGCGGCTGAAGCCGGCGTCCTCGCGATTGCTTCAGCTGCGAGCGTTCGCCTTCCTCGTGCCGGCGCTGTTCGCGACCTTCTTCTTCTTGACGATCGAGCTGACCCAGGGAACGTGGTGGCCGGCGCCCGCGTGGTCGGGAGCGATCCTCATCACGGGCCTCGGGGGACTGCTGATCAGCTACCTCGCCTACACGCCTGGGGCAAGGGTCGTTCCCGCGCAGCAGGCACCTCCGGCGCGACCAGCCCACTGGCCCGAGCTGACAGCCAGCTCGGTCAAGGAAGCGCTCGAGGCCCTGGCCGACCCCAGGCTGCTGGCGACCAGCCCGCTTTGCCGGCTGCCGTATCTGAGCGCCGACGGTGGCGACCCGGCCGCCGAGCTCGCGGACCTGCTCAGAGATTCGGCCCGTGAGCTCTCGGTCTCGACGGACCAGCGCGATGCGCAGGCGGGCCATCTGTTGGTCGAGTACTACGTCAAGCGAAGCGGGACGCACGAGCAGATCGCCGAACGCCTGCACCTGTCGCGGCCGACCTACTACCACCGCCAGCAGCGCGGCTGCGAGCTCATCGCCGCGCGCCTGGACAAGCTGATCCCCTTCACCGAGCCGGACTGACCCAAATTTCCCTCTCCCCTTTGGGGAGCAATCAACAAGTCGCGGCTAGCGTCCAACTCGCGCCCGGCGCGCAGGTCAGGGTGATGGGCTTTCAGCTCGAGACTGAAATCGAGACTCGGAAGAGACTGACTCCGATACCGGCTCAGCCGGACGCTGGCGCACATGAAGCGCCTTTACGCAAGTCACCGACTCGACATCCGTCCCGCGGACCTCCTGGCCGGCCTGGCCGCGATCGGCGCGTCCGACCCCGATCGCGCCGCGTGGGAGGTGGAGGACCTGTGGTCTGCAGACGGCTCGGCGCTCGCCTGCTACTCGGTGCGCAGCGGGTTCCACCTGCTGCTCGCCACGCTCGACCTGCCGCTCGGAACAGAGGTCCTCTTCTCGGCCGTCACCCACCCGGACATGCCGCGACTGGCCGTGCACCACGGTTTGCGCCCGGTGCCCGTCGACCTCGACCTCGACACCCTGGGCCCCCGTCCCGACCTCGTCGAGGAGGCGATGACGCCGAAGACCCGGATGCTCGTGGTGGCCCATCTCTTCGGCGGCCGGGTCGACCTTGAGCCCCTGGCGGACATCTGCCGCCGGCATGGAGTGCTGCTGGTCGAGGACTGCGCGCAGGCCTTCCGCGGGCCCGCGGACACCGGGGACCCGCGCGCCGACGTGTCGATGTTCAGCTTCGGCCTGCTGAAGACAGCGACCGCACTCGGTGGGGCGCTGCTCAAGATCAGGGACCTTTCAACCCTTGATCGCATGCGCTTCCGGCAGCTTGGCTGGCCATTGCAGAAGCGCTCGGCCCACGCCAGGCGCATCGCGCAGACGGCCGCCTTCATGGCCATGACCCGCCCGGTCCCGTATGCGCTCCTCGAGCGCGCGGCTGCCGCCGCCGGCAAGGACTTCGACCGCACCGTCAACTCCGCCGTCCGCGCGTTTCCCGCGGAGTCGACGGCGGATCTCGTGCGCCGTCTCGAGCTCCGGCCGGGCGCGCCCCTGCTCCGGCTGCTCGAGCATCGCCTCACGCATTTCGACCGCGAGCGCCTCGACGCGCGGGCCGCCTCGGGCGACGCGCTTGCCGCGATGCTGCAGGCAGGCATCCACGTGGGTGGGCGCGCGCTCGACCACACGCACTGGCTGTTTCCGGTGGTGGTTTCACGGCCCGAGGCCGCGATCGACTCCGTTCGCGCCCTGGGCCTTGACGCCGCGCGCAAGGCCAGCAGCGTTTGCGCGGTCGCGGCCCCGCCCGACCGGCCCGACCTCGAACCGCATTGCGCGCGGGAAGCGATGTCGAGGCTCGTGTTCGTGCCCGCGTACCCAGAGCTGCCCGACGGGTCGCTCGAGCTGCTCGCATCTGCGATGGAAGGAGTCGAAAGCCATGCGTATGCATCGCGCTGAAACGTTCGAGCGCCTCGACGGCGCGGACCTGGACCTGCTCGTGATCGGGGCCGGCATCGTCGGCGCGCGGATCGCGTACGAAGCCGCTCGATCAGGGTTGAACGCGGCCCTGGTCGACTCGGGTGATTTCGGCGGCGGCACCTCGAGCGCCTCGTCGAAGCTGGTGCACGGCGGCTTCCGGTACCTGCCGATGGGCGACGTCGGCCTGATCAGGCAATCGCAAAGGGAGAGGCAGCTCTTGCTCGAGGTCATCGCGCCAAACCTCGTCCGGCGCATGCCCTTCCTGCTGCCCGCCTACACCGAGTCGTCCAAAGGCCCGGCCACGCTCGCGGCCGGCCTGGCCATCTACCGCGCGCTGGCCGGACGCGGCGGCCGCGTTGACCTGATGAGTCCCGGTGCCGCGCTGGAGCAGGTCCCGCAGCTGCGGGCGGGCGGGCTCCGGATGTGCGGGGTGTTCGAGGAGGCGGAGACCATCGACTCGCGCCTGGTCCTTGCCACCGTGAAGGCGGCCGCGCGCTCAGGAGCGCTCGTCCTGAACCACGCGAAGGTGATGGCGCTGGACCTCCGCCACAATCGCGGCGGCGCCGTGATGGTGGACGCAGGCGAGGACGGGCGGCTCAACCTCCGTGCGCGCCACGTCATCAACGCGGCGGGGCCATGGGTCGACCATGTTCGCCGTCTCGATGAGCCGGACGTCCAGCCGCTGGTCCGTTTGAGCAAGGGCGTCCACCTGCTCCTGCCGATGACAGACGAATGGAACGCCGGGGTCGCGCTGCCGCTGACCGGCGGGAGGGTCGCGCTCGGGATCCCGTGGCAGGGAATGCTGATGCTGGGCACCACCGACACTCTGTATGAAGGGGACCCGTCGAGCGTGGAGGTCACCAAGGCGGACGTGGGCGTCGTGCTCGAGGAGGCCGCTGGATTTCTCGACCCGGAGCTGCTGCGGCCGGAACGGATTCGCTGCAGGATCGCCGGCCTGCGCGCCCTTCCGATCGCGGACGGTGACACCGCGACGGCGCGCCGAGGCCACATGGTCGAGACCGGGCGCAATGGGCTGATTTCGGTGGCGGGCGGGAAGTTGACCACGCATCGCCTCATCGCGATCGACGCACTGCGAAGGGTGCCGGATCACCGGCTCGAGGTCCTGGCGCCGTGCTGCAGCCGGCTCCCCGGTACAGGTTGGAGTCCTCGGTTTGACTCCTTCTCGCGAGTGGATCCGGAGGTGGCGGATCACCTTGAGCGGCTGTACGGCGATGAAGCCGTCCACGTGCTCGATCTTGCGGCCAGGATTCCCGGCGGCTACGCGAGGATCCATCCGGCGGGTCCGGACATCTGGGCCCAGGCGGCATATGCGATCGAGTCCGAATGGGCCCGTGGGATCGAGGACATCGCCCGCCGGAGGACCACGCTTTCCGTGCGCGGCCTGCTGACGGACGCCGTCGCCGACCGGCTGGGGGCGATGGTACGCGACGGGGCACGCCGAGCTGCCGAGGTCGGTTAGCCCGGCGCGTTAGTCTGGCTGTCGATGGCAGGCAGGTTCTCGGGTTGGACGGGCGACTTCCAGGGTTTCTTCCTCGGCCTCCAGGCGAGCAACTCGAAGCCCTACTTCGACTCGCACCGCGCGCTCTACGAGAAAGAGGTGAAGGCGCCCATGGTCGCCCTCCTGGCCGAGCTCGAGCCGGAGTTTGGACCCGCGCGGCTCTCTCGCCCGAACCGGGACATCCGGTTCTCGGCCGACAAATCCCCGTACAAGACCAACATCTATGCCAGCGCTGAGGGTGGCGGCTACGTCGCCCTGGACGCGACAGGCCTGGTCGCGGCCGGCGGCCGATACATGATGGGGGCGCACCACCTGGCGCGATTCCGCGAGGCGGTGGCCGCTGGCCGGTCCGGCGCGACGCTCTCGGCCATCGTCGACGCGCTGCGGGACACAGGCTACGAGATCGGAGGGCAGGAGCTGAAGCGCGTGCCGTCTCCACATCCGCAGGATCACGCCCGCGCCGATCTGCTTCGGCACAAAAAGCTCATCTACTGGCGGCGGTGGGAGATCGGCCCGTGGATCGCGACCCCCAAGGTCCTCGAGCGCGTCGCGCAGGCGTGGCGCGACGGCGCCGACCTGAACGCCTGGCTGATGAAGCACCTGGACGAGGCATGACGCTCCCGGCGAAGCTCTTGACCGACGTGGCCGGCACGTTCGTGTTCTTCGCGGTGATCGCGCTGTCGGGACGCCGGCCCGCTGGCCCCTCTCGCGATCGGCGGCGCGTTGATGGCGATGGTCTACATGGGCGGCCACGTGTCCGGCGCGCACTACAACCCGGCCGTGTCGTTCGGCCTGCTCCTGCGCGGCGTCATCCCCGCCTCCACCATGGTCGCGTACTGGGCCGCGCAGCTGATGGCGGGGGCCCTCGCATTTGCCTTCGGCTACCTGGTCGTCGGCAACTCGCCCGGGATCCACCCCGGCGCCGGCGTCTACTGGTACTCGGCTCTGGCGGCCGAGGTCGTGTTCACGACGGCCCTCGTGCTGGTCGTGCTCAACGTCGCGGCCACCAAGCAGACCGCGGGCAACTCCTTTTACGGCCTGGCCATCGGCGCCACCGTGGCGGCCGGCGCATTTGTGGTGGCCCGATCTCCGGCGCGGCTTTCAACCCGGCTGTCGGAGTGGGGGCGACGCTCGTGTCAGCCGTGTTCGCGCACGGCGGCTGGTCCGACCTGTGGCTCTACGTCGCCGGACCGCTCGCCGGCGCCCCTGTCGCGGCGGCGATCCACCGCACCCAGACTCTTCGCTCGCCCATGCCACCGGAGCAATCGGAGAGTCAGCCGGAGGTTTCCTGAACGCGGCCGCCGGCGGCCCAGACCTCGGCTTTCGCCAACAGCTTCTCGATGATGTCTGTCTTCGCATCCGCGTAGGCGATCCGGTCATCCGTCCACCTGGCCGCGATCTCGGCTTTTGCGACGGTATATGCGGCTCGCGCGGCCGGGTCGGCGCGAAGGTAGTCACGAAACAGAAGGTGCCGGCGCTCCCAACGACTTCCGGTGGCGCACACGTGGACCTGCACGTCGCGTGGGCGTCCCGCGAACGGGCGGAAGAAACGATGTCCATCCTCACGGCTGCGCAGCTGGATCCCGACCGATTCGATGCCGGGGACGTATCGTGACTCGTTCGCCACGTCGTCAACGCTGACCTGAACGTCGATCACCGGTTTTGCGGCGAGGCCCGGCACCGAGGTGGATCCGACATGCTCGATTCGTGGAGCGATCGGACCGAGCGCACGGGCCAGCCTGTCATGCCAATCCACGAAACGCTCCGGCCATGCAGTGTCGTACGAGACGATTTCAACCGGCTCCCGGTCCCCGCGCCCGCTGCCCGGAATCGTTTCGAAGCCGGGCGACGTCATCGGGAGAGCACGCTCGACGATCCGCTCGCGCTCATCGCGGGAGAGATCCGCGAGGCGGAGGCCGCGCGCGGCGGCGATCATCTCGTAGAGATCGACGAGCCTTGCCCGTGAGCCTCTTCTCGCCCATGCTTCAAAAACATCGCCGTCCTCGTGCCGATGGCGGCCCACGTCTATTGCAGCGGGAACGGGCTCTGCCACCACGGCGGCAGGTCGTCCAGCTCGATGGCCGTGACCCACTTCACCCACCAGAAGCCGCGCCTGTCCGGCGCCACCAGGCGGGCAGGGAACCCGTGACCCGAGTCGAGGGGCCGGCCGGCGAAGCGTGTCGCAAGCAGCAGCGATGCCGCGTCAGCGGCTGCGAACCGGCGGTCGTACCCGGTGCTCGAGACGACCCTCATGCTCACTCCGGTGCTACGCCCGACCAGGCGGTCGAGCCGCACGCCCGCCCATTCCTGGGTCGAGTAGAAACCGCCGGTGCAGTCGAGCGTGGCGGTGACGCGGTCGTCGAACGAGAACAGCTCGTCGTAGGTCCACACCCTGCCGCCAGCGCTGAGCCGCCAGGTTGCGGCGTCGACCTGGGGCACGGCGTCGAACATCCAGGAGCTGACCGGCATCGCCTCGGGTTGGAATGAGCCCGCCTCGTACGACCCCGTGAATCGCCGCGTCGCGCCGGGCAGGGCCGCCGCCCTGACCGCGACCTCGCTCGCCGCGTAAGCGGCGGCGGCAGCTGCGATCGCGATACCGCCGCGCATGAAACTGCGTCGCGAGAGATCGGCGCGTCTCGGTCGCACTCGCCTCGCCGCGACGTGCCAGATCGCGAACGGGACCGCGGCGATGGCGGCTCCCACGTGGACTTCCATCGGGGTGAAGGGACCGATCCACGTCAACACTCCGGTGGAATGCACCAGCCCGGCCAGGATAGACATGAGGACCAGGGCGCCGAGCACGATCGAGGCCCACCACCCGCCTCGGCGACGCTGCATCCCGCGGCCGGCGATCATCGACTTCCACGGCAGCAGCAGCAGGATCGCGACGCCGCTCGTCGCGTGGACGACAAGCGACCAGCGGGCGGGCGCGGTCGCGAAGGCGAAGGCCACCCAGCCCGTCAGGAAAGCCGCCGCCAGCAGGCCTAGCAGACCCAGGTTTGTGCGGGCGCCAAGCCGGGTCGCGACTGTGCGCCGTGCCGCCATCTCGTGAGCGTAGCTCGCCGCGGCCACCCTTTCAGGCGGCGATCGTGCCTACCGGACGGCGACGAATCCGCCGGACCGGATCGCGGGCAGCTCGGACAGCAGGATCGAGACCAGCTCTCTGTCCCATTGCTGGCCCGCGCCTCGCATCAGCGTCTCGATCGCCTCCTCCGGATCGCGCCGGCACCGGTAAGGCCTGTCGCTCGCGAGCGCGTCGTAGGCGTCGCAGACCGACACGATCCGTGCCAGTAGCGGGATCCTGTGACCGCTCAGGCCGTCGGGGTAGCCGCCGCCGTCGAATCGCTCATGGTGATGCCGGATGATCGGCAGAACATCTGCCGCCGAAGGTAGAGCCCTGACGATGGTCTCGCCCATGACGGGGTGCGCGCGCATCAACTTTTCCTCCTCGGCGTTCAGCGGTCCGGGTTTGAGGAGGATCGCGTCCGGCACGGCGATCTTGCCGATGTCGTGGATGCGACCGCCGCGGTACAGGGCAAGCAGCGAGGACTCGGCGAGACCGAGTCGCGTGCCGAGGTGGAGGGCGGAGCTCGCAACCCTCTGGGCGTGGCTTTCGGTGTATGCATCTCTCGCTTCCGCGGCGGCCGCCAGCGCGAATACGAGGTGTTCCGAGTCGTCGCGAGCCCGCAGGACCATGAAGAGCATTGTTTGGGCGCCGAGTTGCGATGTCGCCATCCGGGGACACGGCCGGATGGCCCCGCGATCAGAGGTTTTGGAAGCCCTTGATTCGCAGGGTCCGGCTCCAGAAACGTATGTCAGTGCGTGGCGTAGGCGGCGAGGAATACGTGCACCGCGGCATCGGCGATGCGATCGAGGTCCTCGGGGCGGCTCGAAGACTCGGCCTCGGAGAACATCGCATGGTCCAGTGGCATGCCGAGCGTGAGCCAGGCGAATTGGTGGGCGGCGAGCAATGGATCGTCCAGCCGCAGCCGCCCGCCGTCCGCGAGCTCCTGGAGCAACGTGGCCAGGGCCGCATAGACCCGGGCCGGGACACGCTCGTAGTAAGCGCGAGCGAGCTCCGGGAACCGGCCAGCCTCGCCGAGCACCAACCGGCGCAGGTGGCGGTGGGCTCAGGCAGCTCTGGGCGGACTGACCTGGGCCGGCAGCCGCACCAACGCGCCCGCCGGGATCGGGATCGTGAAGATGAACTCGGAACCGCTGCCGGCCGCGCTGACGGCCCAGATCTTGCCTCCGTGCCTCTCGACGATCTCGCGGGCGATGACCAGGCCAAGCCCGGTGCCGGACACCTTCTCGCCCTGGTTCTCATCGACCCGCTCGTAACGCTGGAACAGGTGCTCCAGGGCTTCGGGCTGCATGCCACGACCATGGTCTTTGACCGCGACCCGCGCCTGGCCCTCCCCCGTCGCCGTCGTGATCAGGATCACGCCTCCGTCGGGCGAGTACTTGATCGCGTTGCTCAGGAGGTTCGAGATCACCTGGTGCAGCCGATCCGGGTCCGCGTTGACGAGCGGCAGGGCGGGATCAAGATTGGTCTCGATCGTGCACCCGTCGCCCGAGAGGTGCGCTCGCTCGACAGCTTCCCGGACCTTCGCGTTGAGGTCGACCGGTTTGAGATCGAGCTCGACGCGGCCCGCCTCGAGGCGGTCGAGGTCGAGCATCTCGTTGATCATGCGCGTCAGGCGCTCTGAGTCGTTGTAGATGTCGGTGGCGAACGTCTTGACGTCCTGGGGCGGAAGGTCGGTGTCTCGCATCAGCTCGCTGAAGCCCTGGATGCCGACGAGAGCGTTGCGGAACTCATGGCTGACCATGGACATGACCTTGCTTTTGGCCAGGCTGAGCTTTTCGACCTGGGCTTCGCTTTCCTCGCTCTTCGTCAGCAGCGAGAGGGAGTCGCGATGAGTGATCAGCTGGCTCGTCATCAAAAGAACGAACAGGCCGGCCGCCGGGACGGCGAGGAAGCGGTCGAGGCTGCCGCCGGTCGCGAGGATCAGACCGCTCGTGATGGCGACCGCCAACGCTGAGATCCAGGGCACGCTCACCCGGCCCATGCCTGAGGCTCCTTCCGGTGTTCCCGTCTGAGAGGTGGACGCCGGGTGAAGGGCTCCGAGCCCAAACGTGAGGTAGCCCATGGCGAAGACGCTGGACACAATGGTTCCGAGCGTTGTCGAGAGTGAGTTGGTTGCGGTAAGGAAGGCGAAAGCGCTGTCCGCGCTCGCGTTCAACCCAAGGCCCACGAGCGCGAGCAGCAGAGGGCCGCGCAGCGAGCGGGGCGCCCTGCTGGTCGCGCTCAACAGGGCGGTCGCGATGAGCACGTCGCCGATCGGATAGGCCAGGCCGACCGACTTCGTCAACAGGTCCGACGGGGAGTGCCCGTAGACGGAGCCCAGCCCAAGGGCCCAGCTTATGAAGAACAGCGAGAGGGCGATGGTGGCCCCGTCCAGCACGGCGCGGCCGCGCGTGGCGTTTCGCCGGGGCGCCGATGGGAACGTCAGGATGCCGGCGATCGCAAGGGGATACGAGAGCACGTAAAAGGCGTCCGCCGCGGAGGGAAACGGCAGGTTGTTGCCATGCTCAAGGATCAAGACCACGTAAATGACGTTTCCGACCCCAAGGCTGGCGGTGGTGAGTGCCATGACGAACCAGGCTCGGCGGAGCCGCCCCGCCGAACGCAGCGCCGCATAACTGCACGTGACGAAGGCGAACACTCCGGCGGGAAGGGCGGCGAGCTGCACCACCGACCCGCTGTCGGTGAAGACCCCGTAGGCGAGAAAGGCTCCCGCGACGCCAACGCCGACTGCCGCCACGGCGAAGATCCGGCGGCGCGCCGAAGTCGAGGCCGTCCGCGGCGCTGGAACGGCCTCCAGGTCCGTCATGAGCCTGTCGCGCCTAAGGTCGACACGCCGATCGCTTTCAAGGTCCTACGGGGTAGCGGGCACCCGCAGGCGGTCACGGCCATATACACGTGGTGTACGGGAACATGGCGGCTTAGTCGCCATGGGGGAGGACGGCCTCAACGCCATTCGTTCTGATGGCATCGCCGGGGTATTCCCGGCGACGGGCTCTCCGGGGGGCGACCGGCGGCTGCGGCGGCGGTGCCATGCCAAACAGGAAACGTGTCGCCCTCGTGCGCCGGACGGCGAACTCGTAGATCGCGAGCGTCACCGCAAACGCACCGGCGACAAGCAGGAAGAACCGCGGCCACAGCGGCAGGTTCCAGCCGACGATGAACGAGCCGAGGATGACCACCACCGGGTGATGGATGACGTAGACCGGCAGAGCGGACTCGGCTCCGTACTGCACGGCCGCGTTGCTCTTGTTCAGCCAGCGCACGCCGAGCGCGAGAAGCGCCATGCACCAGCACCAGATGTTCAGGCTCCACATGACGGCGTATGCGGAGTAGAACGCGAAATCCGAAAGCGAGTCGAAGCGCATGCGTCCGCCGGACAGGCCCAGCATCAAACCGACCGCGATCGACGAGACGACGCCGAGCCTGACCATCAAGCCGGCATTGGTCCGGATTGCGTGGTCGAAGCTCACGTCCGCGGCGATGACGTAGCCCGCCAGGAAGACGACGGTGTACGCTGCCACGTCCGCCCAGTCCTGGTAATCGGGAAAGGCGCCGCGCAGGAGCAGCTGGGAAAGCACCAGGGGCGCGGCGAACACGAGCAGACCCCCGCGCCGGCGGCTCACCGTGGACAGCCGGCCAATCCAGCGCAGTCCGCTCTCGCCGCGAATCCACTCGAGGAGGGGAAGGCTCACCGCGGTGATCGCCAGCAGATAGCCGAGGAACCACAGGTGATAGCCGTAGATGGCGAGCCATCGGGGGGTCCATTCGAAAGGCATAGAGGTGAGGAACCGCGGATAGAAGGCGATCATCCCGCCCAGGGTCTTCGGCGCGATTCCGTTAGTCAGATATGCCTGCAACGGCGACAGCACGATGATGCCCGCTACCAGAGGCAGCCCGAGGCGAAGGAACCGTCTGCGCAGGAAGGCAGTCGCCGTCTTCGACCTGAGACCGAAGAAGGCGCCGGAGCCGGAGAGGAGAAATAGAAGGGGGATTCCCCACGGGAACGTGAAACCGGTGAACGCTGTGAGCACGACGCTGCGATCTCGACTCCCGAGCAGCCAGGCGCCGAACGCGAAAGGCAGCGCGGCGTGGTAGACCACGATGCCGTACACGACGAGAAACTTGAGCCAGTCGAGGTAGACGACGTGCCTCGAGCCGCTTCGCCCGGCTCCGGAGCCGGTCGTGGTCGGTCCGGCGGACGCGAGCACTCGGTTCGCCACAAGCTCAGATTGGATCGCCCGGACGATCCGTCGTTAGTGCCGCCAGTCCCCACGAAAGGGGGTCGGACGCGCCCTCCGATGCGGGCACTAAGATCGGCTTCAGCAGACCGGGATCGAAAGGAGATGGCGGTGGACGAGCTCGAGACGATGAAGCAGCGGGTCGGTGCCGCGCGCGAGCGGCTGGCGGCGATGTCGGGGACAGGGTCGGACCTGCCCGGGCCGCCCGACCCGAAGACCGGGGACAGGTGGGACCGCTACAACGTGCTGGGACACATGGCGGAGATCCTGCCTTACTGGATCAGGGAATTGACCGTCGCGTTGAACGATGGAGGCCCCATCGGGCGGCAGCCCGGTTCGGCCGAGCGGCAGGCTGGGATAAACGGCGGCCGGGCGGTGGGGGAGGCGAAGCTGCGCGAGCAGGTGGATTCCGGCATGGCTGACCTGGTCCGCTTCCTGGACCGGCTGAGCCCGGGGGACCTCGACCGAACGATCACGATGCGGAACCAGGGCGAGCGGCCGATGCGGTGGGCGCTGGAGAACCTTCTGGTCGGACACGTCGAGGAGCACTGCGGCCAGCTCACCGAGCTGGGTTGACCGAGGGCCTCCTCTAGGCCTGCGCTTCTTCTCGTTCGGGTGGCACGACAAGCCGGAGGCCTGAGGCCGCTTGCTTGCCCAGCTCGGCCGCGCGCTTCCAGTGTTGGGCCGCGGCCCTGATGTCTTCTCGCCCCTCCATGATCTCCGCGTAGCGCATGTGCATGTCGCGCAGCCGGTCGGACATGCCGATCTGCTCCAGGATGGCGAGCGCGATTCCGAACTCCCTGTCCGCTTCATCCGCATCACCCTGCCGCTCGTCGAGCATGCCGAGGAGCTCGTGCGTCGAAGCCTGCACGACCCCTTCGCCGCTGGCCTGACCGGCCTCGAGCGCTTGCGCGAGGTACTCGCGCGCCTCGCGAAGCCGACCTCTCCGCACGCAGAGATCACCGAGGTTGTTGAGGATGAAGCCACGGCCACGCCGGTCGATGTGGAGCTCGTCGGATCCCTTCAACGCATTCAGCAGGTGGGTCTCAGCCGAGTCGAGCTGCCCCTGTTCGAGAAGCAGCCAGCCAAGGTCGTTTTCAACGCGGTAGATCGCGCTTCGATCCGCTTCGATCGAGTAGAGCGCGAGCGCCCTATTGAAGTGCTGCCGAGCCTTCGCGGGGTTGAGCGTCTGATGAAGGGCCAGCCCCAGGCCGTGATGCATCTTCGCTTCCAAGAGGAGATCTTTGACGTCGCCGGCCGCCGCGACGGCGGCCTCGTAGTAGCGAACCGCCTGGGTCCAGGAGTGGGCGATCACATGCATGCTCGCGATGTGCCCCAGGATGCGGGCCTCGGTCTGCGCGGGCTTGGGATCGAGCCTGCGACATCGCTCGAGGGCCTCGATGGCGAGCCCGATCGCTTGCGGGTCTTCGACGAGACCCAGTGCGGCCGACTCCCAGTCGAGGGCTTCGACCGCCATCCACTCGTCGCCCACCTGCTGAAAATGCCGGCGCGCCGGCGGCAGGTGCCGGAGCGCTTCGGATGGTTGGACCAACCTGCAGTAAGCCTGGCCGAGGTAGAAGCGCAGATAAGCGAGGTCGTGAACGCGGAGCTTTCTCTCCAGCAGCGGCAACCCCAGGCTGATGACCGCCTCGAAGTCCCGCACCGCACTCAGGTTTTCAAGCTCGTGAAGCGTTCCCATCTCGTCCTTGAGCTTTGCGCGCGAGGCCGGGTCGAGCAGGAAGAAGTCGATCGGCTTGCGCGTTTGGCGGGCGATGAGCTGGAGCGTTTCCATAGACGGGAGGGCGCGCCCGTTCTCGATGTGATGGATGGCCGTCCTGGTCACCAGCCCGCCCGCGACCTGGGCCAGGCTCAGTCGGGCGTCGGCCCTCGCCTCGCGGACGGAGCCCTCTCGGATCGCGACCCCGAGGCGACGGCCGCGGTAATTGCTGCCAGGCACGGCGGTAACCATACCGCCATGCCGGGCAGATCGGACAAAGAATTAACGATGAACTTTACGGGGTCGGCCCTATTCCACCCCCGGCCAGAGCGGGCGCTACGGACAGAGCCATGACCACCAGCGTCAACACCGCGGACACGATCAGCTTGCGCATTGAGACCTCCAGAAAAAGTGATGATCGGAGTGTCCGTTGAGTTGACACCTCTGTCAACTCATATCTCGCCAGCGTCGCCTGGCAAGATCAGAGAGCCTGCTCGAGGACAGCCAAGCCCTGGAGCGCCGCCAACTCTGCGGAGCCGGGGCGTCCGCGCCGCTTGCCGTCAGGCTTGAGAACCAGTTGACCAACGGACGGCCGGGACGGCGACGAGCGTTAAGTCAGCATCAATTTACGGTCCGGCTGCGAATTCACGTGCCACGGCCGGATTGATCCGACCGGCCCAGACCCGCGGACCGGCCTAGTGATGGTCACCGGCGTCCACCTCTGCGTCCACCTCCACCTCGACGAGGAAGTCGTGGCCGATGAGGCTTGCCACATACAACATCGTGTTCGCGGGAGCCACCCGGCCGAGAAGCTCGGCGTGCGCGCGCGCGGCAGCTTCCCAGTCGGCGGCGGGCGATAGATACAGACGTGTCCGGACGATGTCCTCGATGTTTCCGCCCAGCGCCTCGACCGCGCCCACGGCACGTTCCAGCGCGGCCCGCGCCTGGCCGTATGTGTCGCCCGGGTGAAGGGCATCGCCGCCCGGTCCTGTCGCGGTCGTGCCGCTCACCGCGATGCGGCCGAAGCGGCGGACCGCGCGCGAGTACCCCGCCGACTCCTCCCAGCCACTACCGTCTCGGTGATGGCGAGTAGCGCCGGGCATCGGCCAACACTATCAGCGGCACATCCGTGTTGAAGACCAGCCTGCGGTTCAACAACGACCTGCCGGTCGAACGCTTCGCGCGTATCGCCGCGCTCGCAGAGGACGCGGGCTTCGACCAGGTCTGGGTGTCCAACGACCTGTTCTGGCGCTCCGCGCCGGTGCTGCTCGCGGCGGCGTCAGCCACCACAAGCCGGATAGCGGTCGGCGCGGGAGTGTTCAACCCTGTGTCTATGCACGTGTCCGAGATCGCGATGGCGGCCGCCACGCTGCACGAAATTTCGGGCGGTCGATTCCTGCTGGGCGTCGGCGCGGGTGCTGACCGGTTCCTGGACTGGGCGGGGCTCGATCCGGGACCACCCGCGACCCGAACCCGCAAAGCGATGATGGAGCTCCGCGCCCTGCTGTCAGGCGTGTCGCCGGCCGGTTGGAACCCGGAAGGCAGGCTTCGCACCGGACCCGTGCAGGTTCCGATCTATCTCGGCGCGATGGGACCGCGCATGCTCGCGCTGGCGGGCGAGCTGGCCGACGGCGCTCTGCCACTCCTGTTTCCACCCGAGCACTACCCGGTCGCGGCGGCGCAGGTCGCGCAGGGGGCGCGTCTGGCGGGCCGCGACCCCGGATCCATCGATGTCGCCGCGTGCGTGTGGTGCTCGATCGACGACGATCGCGACCGTGCGCGCCGGGCGCTCGCGCAGAAGATCGCCTATTACGGGCCGAGCTTCTCGCCTTACCTGCTCGGGCGAGCCGCGATCTCGCTGGACGACTTTCAGCCGGTGATGGCCGCCATGTCACAAAAAGACGAGGAGCGAGCCGCGGGTCTCGTCACGCCGCGGATGCTCAGCCTCGGCGTGGCCGGAAACTCACAGGAGGTGGCGGAGCGATGCGCCGGCCTCATAGCGGCAGGCGCTCGCCACATCTCGTTCGGGCCGCCGCTGGGTCCGGATCCCGAGCGCGCTGTCGCCTCGCTGGGCCGCGACGTCCTGCCGCTGCTGCGCGCCGTGTCAGACCAATGACGCGCGGTCAGTCGGTTCGGAACACCAGGGAATAACCCCGGGTCGGCTTGTTGACGATGTCGGCAGGGATGTCGAGGTCGACGAGGATCTTGCGCAGGCGCCGGACATAGTTGCGCACCTGCTCTGGAAAAAGAGCCGGGTCGGCCCACGCCTGGCCCACGATCTGGTGCGCGCTGTAGAACCGGTGGGGATGGTGAAGTAGGAACTGCAGGAGCTGGAACTCCCGCTTGGTCAGAGCCATCTCGTTTCCCTGGTGACGGATCATCCGGCCGTTCGGGTCGAGCCACAGACCCTGGAGGTCCCAGACCCGGCTGTACCACAGGTCGAGGCGCTGCTGATAGCCGCGCATCTGCGACTCGATGATGGCCAGGTCGCGGGTGGCGGCAACCCGGGCGGGCGGCTTGAGGGCGGCGACGTCGCGGTTGACCCGCTCCAGGATGCCCCGCTTGAACTCGAGCAGGTCGCCGTAGATGCTCATCCAGTGGCGCGCATCCTCCCAGTGGGTGGTCTTGATGTTCTCGCCTTCGAGGGGTTGCGTCACCAGGATCTTCGGAATCGGCGCCATAGGAGGTGATCGTACCGCGGCGTTTCGGCCCCGGATTGGCCCGCGTTGTTGCTGATCTTCTTACGGCGCGACCCGTAATACAGGTGCATGAAGCAAACCAGACCTGAACGAAGCAGGCCGGACTTGGTGGCCGCTGAGCGTGGTGGTGACTGGACTCAGACCATGGACGGCGAAGGCGATCCCGATCAAGCGACCCTTGTGCAGGCTCTTTACTGGTCGCAGATCTACTCCGAGATCCTGGGCATGGAGGAGAAGGTCTTGAACCGCATCCGCCAGCTGATGGCAACCCAATCCATACAGGTGCAGAAGGAGGTCGAGCTCACCAACGTGCCGGTGGTCGTCGCGCAGGCCGAGCGGTTTCGCCAGCGCCTCGGGTACTGGCAGGAACGCGTCGACGAGCTGGACGGGCACGAGACGCTGGACGGTCACGCCAAGCTGGACGGCCTCGCCAAGCCGGACGGCCACGCCAAGCCGGACGGCCACGCCAAGCCGGACGGCCACGCCAAGCTGGACGGCCACGCCAAGCCGGTCGGCCGCGCCAAGCGCGAGTCCCGCTAAAGGCGCCGTCCCGGCGGCCGAGCCATCCGACCCCGACCGGGTTCGATCACGTGACTGAACCCCTGAGCGCCAGGCGGCCTACGCGGCCTTAGCCCCCCGCCGGCGCCCCGCTCGGAGCCGCTCCGCCGCGGCCGCCCCCCCGACCGCCGAATCCGGTGTTGCACGTGCCGGATGGCCCGGCCGGGGTGATCGCGACTGACGCCGCCTGGACTGCGCCGCTCGCATCTTTGGGTCCGGTCGCGGTGATGCACTCACCTGTGATCAGATCGGCGGTCGTGGCGGTCGCGCTCTTGGTGACGCTGGCCGTGGTCGGCACCGTGATGACCTGGCTGCCGGATGCGGCCGTCAGGACCGTGATCGAGACGCCGTTGGCGGCTGTCACCTGGCCCGCGACGAAGGCCGCGTTCGGCACGCCTGATGGCGTGGGTCTGGGGGATGCTCCGGGTCGGGGCGATGCTCCGGCGCCGAATCCCGGTCCGAAGCCGCCGGCTGCGCAGCCCGAGGCAGCCTTCGGCGAGATGCGGACGGTGGTTGCCGTCAGCGCGCCGCTGGCGTCCTTCCGTCCAGTCGCCACGATGCACGCGCCCGGCACGACGTCGGCGAGCGCGGCCACCGAGGTGCGGCTGAACGTGGTCGTGCCCGTCAACATCACGACCGTATCGCCCGCGGTTCCGGTCAGGATCAGCTGTTGCCCGCTGATCTGTACCAGCTGGCCCGAGGCGCCGTTTCGGAACTGTGCGCCGCGATTGGGGCTCGGCGACGCTGCCGAGCTCGACGCGACGGCGCTTCCGCACGCGGCGAGCAGGACGACGCCGGCCAGGGCGATCACGGGGACGAAGCGGTTCATGGTTCTCCTAGTTAGAAGCGCGCTCACTGGGCGCGCAAAGCCTCGATCGGCGCCAGGCGAGCCGCCCTCAGCGCCGGGTAAACACCGAAGATCAAGCCGACTGCGACCGCAACCGCGACCGCGACCACGATGGGGACGGGCGTGATCGTGACAGCGATGTTGGCCACGCGCGGAACGATGTAGCCCGCCGCAAGACCGGTCGCGACGCCGAGCAGTCCACCGACCGCGGTCAGAGCGCCGGCTTCGATCACGAACTGGCGGAACAGGTCGCCGGGCGTTGCTCCAAGTGCCTTGCGGAGGCCGATCTCGCTCGTGCGCTCGGTGACCGACACCAGCATGATGTTCATCACGCCGATCCCGCCCACCAGCAGCGAGATCGCGGCCACGCTGGCGAGCAGGATCGTCAGCGTCTGGGTCACCGCCTGCGCCGTGCTCAGCACCTGCGTCTGCGAGGTGATCGTGAAGTCGGCCTGGGACGCGTTGGTGATGTGGTGGGTCTGCAGCAGCAGCTGGTCGGCTTCGATGTAAGCGGAGCCGATGGTGCTCGCGCTCGTCGCGCTCAAGAGGATGCGCTGCACGGACCCGACGTTACCGATCAGCTCGTCCTGCGCCGTCGTAAGCGGCACCACGGCCAGGTCGTCCGCGTTGCCGAAGCCCTGGCTGCCGCTCGAGGCGAGGATCCCCACGACCTGGAACGGG
>DAIPXW010000006.1:0-19630 GCA_036783075.1 Candidatus Dormiibacterota bacterium
CCCGCTCCCGGTGGTCGTGCTCGCCCGAGCGCCGGGCCAGGGGCTCCAGCGCATTCCGCAAAGCCGCCCCGCCCTCAGGGTCGAGCACCCCACTCAGGAGCAGCGAGCCATCCTCCCAGGTGCTCATCGACAGGCGACGGTTCTCGACCTGCTCTGCCTGCTCCGCCGCGTAGCCCCCGGGGTCGGCGGCATGCCGGTAGTGCCGGCAGTGGTGATAGAACTTGCCCGGCGAGCTCGCCCTGGCTTTTTCGAGCAGGGCCGGCTCCTCGAAGCGAGGCCCCACAGCGTTGGCGGTCCGGACCAGGACGGTGAGGTGGGCGAAGCCGATCCGCCCGGCATAGAGGTCGAGCAGGCTGCCCGGGAGCTCGAGCATGCGCTCACCGACCGCCACCCGGTCGGCCGCGGCGTGGCTTGTCATGTGGCAGTTGAGGCGGATCCAGTCGATCGGGCTGGCCGAGCCCTCAGCGTCGTAGTGGTCGGTCTGGGCGAAGCGAGCCGCGAGGCGGGAGAAGCCGAGCTCGAGGAGGTCGATCTCGTGGCGGAGGAGCATCAGCTCGGCACCCAGCTCGGCGCCGGAACGAGACCCGGACTCAGCTACAACTGCCCCAGACCCCATGCGAGAATGCTACGAACAAATGTTCGTGTTGTCAACAATTCGAGCTATTAAATTTCAAGCACCAACGCACCTCACCCTGACCCTTTCCCGCTGCGCGGGAGAGGGAAGACAACCTCCTCACCCTGACCCTTCAAACAACACGCCCAAACCCCGCCCCAACTCCCTCTTCCCAGTCCTTACCGCGCGCCGCCTCGATTCCCAAACCCCACCCCAGACTCCCTCTTCCCAGTCCCCACTCCACCCCGCCTCACCCGACATCGCGTACCTCCAGCCACCACGCGAACCGGCCACCGGGCTCCAGCAAAGGCGCCGGCGCGTCCGGATCCGGCCCATCATTGCCTCCCGTCGCCGGCTCGATCGCGACCTGCCGGTACCCCCCGAGATCGCCGTTGCACACCCAGACCCCGGTGTAAGGCGTGAGCGCCGGGTCCCAGGCGAGCTCGACCGCGGCCCCCGAGGCCCAGCGGAGTGTCGCCCTGTCAATCGCGCCCGGGACGAGGAACACCTTGGTGCTCGTACCCGGGGCGAGCGACCCGAGCCCCTCTCCTCCCGGTACCCCGACCGACATCCCCGCCTCGAACCTGAACAGCGGGTGTGCGCACCAGTAAGCGTGGTGCGCCACGGTGCCCGCGTTCCGGTACGTGTACGACAGCCGCACCGCCGAGCCCAACTGGATCCGGCGTTCGATCTCCCACGGCACCACACGCCCGCGGCAGCGCATCGCGATTGAACCCGGACCCACCTCGAGGACGTCCCAGGGCAGCCTCCAGGCCTCGCCATGATCGGGGAGCTCGCCGCTCGCCCTCACGTTGGGGACCATCTCGTCCCAGCCCCAGGCCCCCGCCTCGACGAACCCCTCCGCACCCGGCTCGTCGACACCGATGCCCTGCTCGAGCAGCTCGAGTCCACGCAGCCGCGCGGAGGTGATCCTGCCTCCCCGCTCCGGCCGGATGGTGAGCTCCCACGGACCGGCGGAAACCCTCACAGGAAACCCCCGGCCATCGATCGTAGGCTGGTGCCAGATGAGGTTTGTCGCCCTTGCGCTCGGCGCCTGCCTTCTCGCCGCCTGCGGGCCCGCGCCGGCACCCAAGGCCAAAGCGTCACCGGAGCCCTCCCCGTCGCCGACGGCGGTCCAGCCGGCTCCGTCGCCCAGCCCCGAGCCGTCGCCCTCGAGCGTGCAACCCCACGTGTTCCTGATCGTGATGGAGAACCGCAGCTACAGCCAGGCGATCTCCAACTCCTACACCGCGCAGCTGGCCGCGGAGTACAGCGTGGCGACGGATTACCACGGCGTGTCGCACCCGAGCCTGCCCAACTACCTGGCGATGACCTCGGGCAGCACCTGGGGCATCGCCGACGACGGCTTCCACCGGCTCCCGGCCGGCGGCCTGGGGGCGCAGCTGACGAACGCGGGCCTCGCCTGGCGCGCCTACATGGAGGGAATGAGCAACGGCTGCTTCAACAGCGCGTACCCCTACGCCTTGAAGCACAACCCGTTCGCCTACTACGGAAGCGCGTGCCCGGCCCAGGTCGTGTCCTTCAGCCGGTTCGCCTCCGACATGTCGGGCGATGTGCCGCCCTTCGTCTGGATCACGCCGGGTCTGTGCCACGACGGTCACGACTGCTCGAGCGCGGTCGCGGACGCGTGGCTTGCCCAAACCGTGGCGACGATCCTCGCCACCAGCGCGTGGAAGGACGGCGGCGTCCTCTTCATCACGTGGGACGAGGGAGAGGACAGCGCCAACTCCGTGCTGACACTCGCCATCCACCCGGACCCGCTCATCCACACGAGCGCGCGGCCCTACAACCACTACTCGCTCCTCGCGACCATCGAGGACAGGCTCGGCCTCGCCCGCCTCGGCCTCGCCGCCCAGGCCTCCCCGATGAACGACCTGCTCGCGACGCTGCCCGCGCCGAGCTTACGAAACCGCGTTGCGTAAGCCGCCGACGACGGTTTCCTTCCAGTAGGTGATCGCGTCGATGTACTCGGCGTCGAGCTCGACACCCAGGCCCGGCCCCGTCGGGACGTCAAGCCGGCCATCGTGCAGAACGAAGGGTTCTGTGATGTCGCGGTGGTAGTAGCGAGCTGACGCCGAGGTATCGCCGGGCAGCGAGAAGTTCGCCATCGCGGCCATCGCCACGTTGCCCGCCCGGCCGATGCCCGTCTCGAGCATCCCACCCATCCAGACCGGCACGCCGCGCGACTCGCACACGTCGTGTATCCGGCGCGCTTCGAGGTAGCCGCCCACCCGCCCCGGCTTGATGTTGATGATCCCGCAGGCGCCGAGTCTGATCGCGTCCGCGGCCGCCTGGGCCGATGTGATCGACTCGTCAAGGCAGATCGGCGTGCGCACGATCCGCGCCAGCTCCGCGTGCGCGAGAACCTGGTCCTCGGGAAGGGGCTGCTCGATGAGCAGCAGCCCGAACGGGTCGAGCTTGGCCAGGTGCGTGGAGTGCGACAACGTGTACGCGGTGTTCGCGTCGACCTGAAGAGGAACTTCGCCGAAACGCTCTCGCACCTCGCGTACCGGCTCGAGATCCCAGCCTGGCTTTACCTTCAGCTTGATCCGGCGATATCCCTGGTCGAGGTAGTCGCCCACCGTTTCAAGCAGCTCCGCGATCGATGCGTGGATTCCGACCGACACGCCACAATCGACGGCCGGCCTCACCGCCCCGAAGAAGTGGCCGAAGGATTCCCCTCTTGCGCGTAGCTCGGCGTCGAGCACGGCCATCTCGATCGCGGCTTTCGCCATCTGGTGGCCGTGCACCGGGCGGAGCAGCTTTGCGACGTCGGCGCTCTCTCCAATCTCCTGGTCGAACAGCCGCGGCAGCAGATGGTGGACCAGCACGTGCTGCGCGGCGTCGACGTACTCAGAGGAATACGTCGGCTCTTCGCCCGCAACGCACTCGCCCCAACCTTCGCCGTCGCTGGTGATCGCCTTCAGGAGGAGGATGTCGCGCTCGGTCTGGATACCGAATGATGTTTCGAACGGCGCGACGAGAGTCATCCGGATGCGGCGCAGCTCGACGGCCTCGAGCCTCATGCGCTCAAGCTGTCGAGTCGCGACACCTCCGCTCCGTCCAGCTCGATGTCGGCGGCCGCGACGTTCTCTTCCAGCTGGCGCACGCTGGAGGCGCCGGGAATGGCCACGACATTCGGTTTCGCGACGAGCCACGCGAGAGCGATTTGCGCCGGCGTCGCGTGACGCGCGTCCCCGATCTCGTGCAGGGCCGTGATCAACGGCTGCAAGCGGGCGCGCGATGCGGGGCGGAAGTTCTTCCGCATGCGGCGGAAGTTGGATGGAGGCGCCTTCTGGTACTTCCCGGACAGGAGTCCCTGCCCGAGCGGGCTGTACGCGATGACGACCCGCCCGTTCTTCTGCGCCCAAGGGACCAGCTCGCGTTCGGGGTCGCGGTGGGCAAGGCTGAAGAGGACCTGGTTCGTGAGTACGGGGCCGCCGAGCGCACGCTCGGCGCGCTGCCACGCCGGCAGCGCGTGGTTGCTCACGCCCACGTGGCCGACCAGGCCCTCGTCGACGAGGCTCTTGAAGCGCGGCATCGTGGCGGAGGGCGGGAAAAGGGGGCTCATCCAGTGCTGCTGGTAGAGGTCTATCCGGTCGACGCCGAGCCTGCGCGCGCTGGCACGCGCCCGCCATCCGGTCATGGACGGTAGCCCGACCGGGAAGAGCTTGGTGGCGAGGAACACGCTGTCGCGTTTTCCGCGGATCGCCTCTCCGACGATGCGCTCCGAGCGGCCGAACCCGTAGACCTCGGCGGTGTCGATCAGGTTCACGCCCAGCTCCAGCGCCCGCCGCACGATGGCACCCGCCTCGCCTCTCGCGTACTGAGAGCCATAACCCCACTCCGCAGAGCCGAACTGCCAGGTGCCAAGCCCGATCGCCGACATGCGAGCGCCCCCGACCTCGACGTACCTCACGAGTCGCGCCCCGTCAGCCGGTCGTAGACCATCTGCGACCACGACTCCATGCCCAGGTAGAAGATGCGCATCTCGTCCAGCGTAAGGAGCTCGCCCGCCAGCTTGTCCGTCTCGCGGATGGAGATGTTCGGCGAGTCTCCGTCGACCAGGAAGACGACGCCGAGGTGAACTTTGGAAACCGGAGACGAATCGTCGTTCAACAGCCCGATCAGCTCGGCGTCGAACTTGCCGTCGTAGAGGACCTCCTCGCTCCATTCGCGTTTGAGGCCGTCGAGGATAGGGTCGCCGGCCATGAGGTCCCCCGGGTTGATGTGTCCCCCGATGCCGAGCGAGTACTGCTTGCGGAGTCGCTTTTCAGAGGAGGCGCGCAAGCGGTGCGTCAGCAGGTAGCGCCCGTCGTGACGGAACACGACGTACGGGATGATCTGCTGAAAGCCGGGGTCGTTCTCCACCGCCGCGCGCGGCATGAAGAAGTGGTGCTCGCGGATCACGGCCTGGTGGCGCTCCAGGTCTTTGCTCACGAAACCGTGCCAGGCGCCGTCCGGGAACATGTCTTCCCGCTTGACGCACAGGACCTGCTCAGATGCTGACACTAGCTCAAACCATGCGGATCAAACCGCGACCGAAGACAGCGACCAGCTCGGCGGTGCGATCGATATCTTCGTCGCGTACGGGCAGAAAGTAGATCCAGGCCGCGCGCTCGGTGTCAGTCGTGATCATCGTGCGCGCGGAGTCCGCGCTCGGGTTGCCGCACGGACCATCCGCATCCGCGACGCAGATCCGGCCCGCGACGTTGACCCGTTCCTTCCCGATCCCCGTGTACGTCTCGCCTTCGGCGCCGAGCCTGATCACGAGCTCCTCGCCTTTGACCTTGTCGAGGTCGTAAAGACCGACCGGGACCTGGAGCTGCACCGACATGGCGTTGGCGACATCGACCAGCGAGTTTATCCGCGGCAGCGGCTCACCCTTCCGCAGGCGCCGCATGAGGGCCTCAGAGGAAGGACGCACGCGGGTGGGGTCGACACCGAATCGCCGGTAGAGCTCACGGGCGCGGGCAACCGGGCCGACCTCACCCGATCTGGCGGCAGCCAACGTTCGCGCGACCTCCAGCTCGAAGTCGTTGCGCGGCGCGGTCACCTCCAGCTCGTAGAGCTCGAGGGAGATCGTCTCGATGTCGATCTCGGACAGTATCTTCAGCACAGGTACTCGAGGTGGTCGAAGAACTGCGGGTACGAGATCTCCACGCATTCGGCGCCGTCGATCTCGGTCTTTCCGTCGGCCACCAGGCCCGCGACCGCCAGGGCCATGGCGATGCGGTGATCGCCGCGCGCGCTGACGCGGGCGCCCTCGAGCGCACGGGGCCCGTTGATGACCCACCCGTCGTCGGTGGCGGTGATGTCGGCGCCCATCGCGGAAAGGCCTTCTTCCATGGCCGCGATGCGGTCCGACTCCTTGACTCGCAGCTCGCCGGCCCCCGCGATGACGCTGCGCCCCGGCAGCTGAGTCGCGGCGACCGCGAGCACCGGCAGCTCATCGATCATCTCCGCCGCCATCGCGCCGTTCACCTGGATCGCCCGCGGGTCGTGCGCCGGACGGACTTCCAGGTCCGCCACGTCCTCGCCCGCGACGGCGCGGAGCTCGGAGACGCCGACCACGAACCCACACCTGCGCAGCACGTCCACGAAAGCCGTGCGCGTGGAGTTGACACCGGTCGCCTGCATCCTGATCCGCGATCCGGGAATGAGCCCTCCCGCGACGATCCAGAACGCGGCCGCGCTGACGTCGCCCGGAATTTCTATGTCGAGGGGCAAAAGCGCGCTCCGCGGTGCGATGCGCACGCGCAGCCCGTCGACCTCGATCTCGGCACCCATGGCTCGAAGCATCCGCTCGGTATGGTCACGGGTGCGCACCGGCTCGGTGACCGTGGTCGGTCCGCTTGCGTAGAGCGCGGCAAGCAGGATCGCGGATTTCACCTGGGCGCTCGGCACGGGCAGGGCGTAGTCGATGCCGCGCAGCGGCGTGCGGCCTCCTACGCGAAGCGGCGGCCACGTGGCCCGCGCGTCCATCTCGGTCAGGGGCTCGACGACGCGGGCCATCGGCCTGTGGGACAGCGAGTCGTCGCCGACCAGCTCGCTTTCGAAGTCCTGGGCGGCGAGCAGGCCCGCGAGGAGGCGCATCGTCGTGCCGGAGTTGCCACAGTCGAGAGGCGCTTTCGCCCTGTGAAGCCCCTCCAGACCCCAACCGGTGATCTCCGAGACGCTCAGGTCGGCGCCGAGGGCGCGAAGGCACCCGATCGTCGATTGGACGTCGGCCCCGGTCGAGAGGCCGCCGAGCCGGCTGCGCCCGGTGGCGACCGCGCCCAGGATCAGCGCCCTGTGCGAGATCGACTTGTCTCCGGGGACTTTGATCGTCCCTTCCAGCTTTCGCCCCCGGCGGACGGTCGCGATCAACCGCGTGCCCACCTCTCGCGCACGGCGCGAGCCTCTTCGAAGAGCTCGACCAGGCGCGGATCGTCAGCCTCGAGGTGCCTGCGGATCCTTGCCAGCTCGGCGCTGATCGCGTCGAGCTCTTCGACGAGGTTGGCGCGGTTGGTGCGAGCAACTCCGAGGTAGAGCTCGGGGTCGCCCCCCGCGAGCCTGCTCATGTCACGAAAGCCCCCGGCCGCCAGGCTCGACGCCTGCGGCCAGTCCTTCCGGCGCGATAGCGCCAGGACGTATCCGACCGAAAGCAGGAACGCCGAGTGGCTCACACCGGCGACCAGCCGATCGTGCGTTTCGGCGTCCATCACGGCGGGGCGCGCGCCCACGGCCTCCACCATGTCGGTGACGATCGGCTCGGCGCGCGTCAGCACCCACGGAGCGTCCTGGAAGATCGCGGCGTCCGCGGCGTCGATTCCCGACGTCTCTTTACCGCACATCGGGTGTCCACCGACGAGGTCTATGCCCGCGGCCGACGCCCAGCCCATGACGCTCGACTTGGTGCTGGCCATGTCCGTGACGACCTTCCCGGCGGTCCGGCCGGCGAGCTGCCCGAACACATCGCGCATGGCGCGAATCGGTGCGCCGATGATGATGACGTCGGCGATGTCCGCCACGCTGGTGTCGGCGCTGGCGCTGGCCACGACGCCACGGTCGAGCGCTTTGCGCAGCGTAGCCGGGTCCGTGTCACTGCCGACGATGATGGTTTCAGGACGCGCTTTTTTGAGCGCGAGCGCGAACGAGGACCCCATGAGTCCAAGCCCGACGACGGCCACCGTAGCCATTCGCTCTCGCTCAGGCCAGCTGTTTGGCCATCGCACCCAGCATGCGCCTGAGGTCTGCCATCAGCCGGTCGAAGTTCTCGAAATCGAGCGACTGCGCCCCGTCGGAGAGCGCCTGGTTGGGTGTCGGGTGCACCTCGACGATCAGGCCGTGAGCGCCCGAGGCGACCGCGGCCAGGGCCATCGGGCGAACGAGCGACCAGCGACCAGTGGCCTGAGAGGGGTCGACGATGACCGGCAGGTGCGACAGCTCGCGCGCGAGCGGCACGGCGTTGAGGTCGAGCGTGAACCGGGTGGAGGTCTCGAACGTGCGGATGCCTCGCTCGCACAGGATCACGTCGCGGTTGCCTTGCGACAAGATGTACTCGGCCGCGAGCAGCCACTCCTCGATCGTCGACGACATGCCGCGCTTGAGGAGGACGGGCTTGCCCGAGCGACCCGCCTCCTGGAGGAGTGCGTAGTTCTGCATGTTTCGCGTGCCGAGCTGCAGGATGTCGGCATAGCGCGAGACGAGCTCGACGTCGCTCGGCGAGACGACCTCGGTCACGACCTTGAGCCCGGTCTCTGCGCGCGCGGTCGCCATCATCTTCAACGCCGCCTCGCCGAGGCCCTGGAACGAGTACGGCGAGGTACGCGGCTTGAACGCGCCCCCCCGCAGCACACGAGCGCCCTGCGCGGCGACGTGCCGCGCGGTCTCGAGGAGCATCTCCTCACCCTCCACCGAGCAGGGCCCGGCCATCATTACGACCTCTTCGCCGCCGATCTTCACCCCGCCCACGTCGACGACCGTGTTGAGGGGGCGAAACTCCCGGCTCGCGAGCTTGAACGGCTTGGTGATCGGGATGATCTCGTGGATGCCGCTGAGGTGGGAGAACGCCTCCTTGTACGCATATGCGTTCCCGCCTATGACCCCGACCAGGGTGCGTTCCTCTCCATGTGAGAGCTCGGTCTTCAGCCCGATCTCATGGACGCGCTCGACGACGGCCTTGACCTCGGCGTCGGTAGCGGTGTGAGACATGACGATGATCATTTGGCGAGCGTCTCTCTGAGGTAATCGAGGTCTGCTTTGATCACGCGCGCCCCGCGCAGGTAGGCGAAGCGCATCGAAGACTGCGGCCGCGGTGTGTTGTACAGGATCAGGACCCGCACGCACATCGGCACGCCGCGTGGATTCGGCTGCTGCACCTTCATGTCGTGCCCGCACAGCAGCGGCACGTCGAGCCAGCCGAGCTTGCGAGCGGCAAAGGCCGGGAACTCGGCGGTGAGGTCGTGCGTGGTGGTGAAGTACGCGAAGCAGATCTCCGCCGGATCCAGGTCGTTGAGCACGACGAGCTCGCGCAAAAGCTCTTCGGTCGCGTCGGTGATCGACCCGGCCGTGTTCTCGTCGGCCGTGGTGGCTCCCCGAATTCCTCTCACCGGCATGCTTTCAGGAGCTCCTTGACAAGAGGCACGGGGTCGACCCCGCGCTCGATCTCGCCCACGATGGCGCTCCCCACCGCCGCCGCGTCAGCAGTGCCGCGCAGCGACCTCATGTGCTCAGGTCGCGAGATCCCGAAGCCCGCCGCGATCGGCAGGCGCGTGTGCCGCCTGACCTGCTCGAAGAGCTCCTTCATCCCCGGCGGCAGGTCCTTCCTCGCCCCCGTGATGCCGGTCACGGTGACGCAGTACAGGAACCCGCTGGAGTGGTCGCAGATGGTTTCCATCCGGTCCGCCGCCGTCGTCGGCGCCACCATGAAGATGGTGTCGAGCGATGCGGCTCGCAGCCATCCCGCCACGGGCTCCGACTCCTCGACCGGGAGGTCTGGCACGATCACGCCGGCCACGCCGGCCTGCGCCGCCTCCGCGGCAAAGCGCCTCGGATCGTAGGCCAGCACCGGGTTGATGTACGTCATCAGGACAACGGGGGCGCCCTCGGCCGCTATGGCTCCGGCCAGCTCGAGCGCGGCGCCGACGTTCATGCCGTGCTCGAGAGCGACCTGGCCCGCGCGCTGGATCACCGGGCCGTCCGCCAGCGGGTCCGAGAAGGGAATTCCGATCTCGAGGGCTGCGATGCCGGACGAGGCCAGCCTCTTCCCCACCTCAAGCGATTTCTTTCGGTTGGGATGGCCGGCCATCATATAGGCGATCAGCTTCAGGTCGCCCTCGGCGCGCACCGCCGACTCGAGCCGCGACGTATCGGTCTTCATTCGACGTCCGGGGCGCCCCCGGCGCTGTCGACCGAATCCATGTCCTTGTCGCCGCGGCCCGAGAGGCAGACCAGGATGCGGCCGCCCGGGCCCAGCTCGCGCGCGATGACTCCTGCGTGGTGCAGGGCGTGCGCGGGCTCCAGCGCCGGCATGATGCCCTCCAGGCGCGTGCAAAGCTTGAACGCGGCCAGCGCGTCCGTGTCCGTCACGGCTACGTACTCGACGCGCTCCAGGTCGCGCAGGAACGAGTGCTCCGGCCCGACTCCGGGATAGTCGAGCCCGGCGGAGATCGAGTACGTCGGCTGGATCTGGCCGTCGCCGTCCTGCAGCACGTACGAATAGCTCCCGTGAAGCACGCCAGGGCGCCCTCCGACGAGCGAAGCCGCGTGCCGCCCGGTCTTGATGCCCTTCCCCGCGGCCTCGACGCCGACCAGGCTCACGTCCCGGTCGTCGAGGAAGGCGGTGAACATGCCGATGGCGTTCGATCCGCCTCCGACGCATGCGACGACGACGTCGGGCAGCTTGCCGTCGGCCGACAGATACTGCTCACGAGCCTCGTCGCCGATGACCCTCTGGAGGTCTCGCACCATCTCGGGGTAAGGGTGCGGACCGACCACCGAGCCGATGATGTAGTGGGTCGTCAGCACGTTGGTCACCCAGTCGCGGATGGCCTCGGACGTCGCGTCCTTCAGCGTCCTGGTGCCGCTGGTGACCTCCACGACCTCGGCTCCGAGAAGCTTCATGCGCCGCACGTTCATCGACTGCCGGCGCATGTCCTCGGTGCCCATGTACACGACGCAGTCGAGCCCAAAGCGCGCCGCCACAGTGGCAGCGGCCACCCCGTGCTGCCCGGCGCCTGTCTCCGCGATCACCCTCTTCTTGCCCATGCGCACGGCCAGCAGCGCCTGCCCCACGGCGTTGTTCAGCTTGTGCGCGCCCGTGTGGCACAGGTCTTCGCGTTTGAGGTGTATGTGCGCGCCGCCGAAGTGCTCGCTCAGGCGGCTCGCGGCGTAAAGAGGCGTGGGGCGTCCGACGAAAGCACGCCTGTGGCCGGCGAGCTCGAGCTGGAACTGCGTGTCCGCCTTGGCCTCGTGCCAGGCACCTTCGAGCTCTTTCAGCGCGGCCATCAGGGTCTCCGGCACGTACTGGCCGCCGTAGGCGCCGAAGCGTCCGTCGACCGGGTGGGTCATGGCTGCGCGGGCCATCAAGAACGGACCTCCGCGAGCCTTACCGCGTGAACGAACGCCCGGACCTTGTCGGGGTCCTTGACGCGGACCGCCGATTCCACTCCGCTGGAGACGTCGACCCCATAGGGCAAAAAGCCGCTCACGACCTTGCCCACGTTACCCGGTTCAAGACCACCGGCGATGAACACTCTGCGCGCAGAAAGCAGCGGGCGCGCCCGCTCCCAGTCCCATGCGCGCCCTGTGCCGCCTCGCTGGTCGGGCGACCAGGAATCGAGCATGACCGGGTCAGGCCAGCCGTCGGCGCTCGGGACCTGCCCCTCGCGCACCTTCAAAACCTTCATCACGGGGAAGCCCGCGTCGAACCCCGGCGCCTCGGAGCCGTGCAGCTGCACCAGGTCCAGGCCGACGAAATCGGCGATCTGCCACACCTCGTCCGGATCCTGGTCGATGAACACCCCCACGAGGGTCGGGCGAACCCGCAGCGCCTCGACGATCTTCTTCGCGTCCTCGGGCCGCACGCGCCGGGACGACGAGCAGAAATGAAAGCCGAGCAGGTCGGCACCGGCCTCGACCGCGGCCGCTGCGGCCTCGGCGTCGCAGATGCCACAGATCTTCACGCGGACCAGGTGGTGAGCTCCTTGATCCGCTGCGCCGGGTCGCTGGAGCGCATGAGCGCCTCGCCGACGAGGATGGCGTCCGCGCCGGCATCGCGCACACGACGCGCCTCGTCCGCCGAGTGGATGCCGCTCTCGGCCACCACCACGACCTCGGACGGGATGAGCTTGCGCAGACGCTCGGTCAACCCGAGGTCCACCTCGAAGGTCTGCAGGTCGCGGTGGTTGATGCCGATGACGGCCGCTCCGAGCTCCACTGCGACGCGCGTCTCCGCCTCGTCGTGGACTTCGACCAGCGCCGCGATGCCGCGGCTGCGCGTGACGGAAAGGAGCTCGGCCAGACGTGGCCCGTCGAGCGCGGCCACGATCAGGAGCACCGCGTCCGCTCCGGCGGCCCTCGCCTCGGCCACCTCGTAAGGATCGGTCACGAAATCCTTGCGCAGGATCGGCAGGCCGGTCGCCGCCCGAGCGGCCAGGATGTGCTCCGGCCGCCCGCCAAAGCCCGCCATGTGGGTCAGGACCGAGATCGCGGCCGCCCCGCCGTCCGTGTAGACGTGCGCCAGGTCCGCGGGCCGGTAGTTCTCGGTGAGGACTCCCATCGTCGGGGTCCGCTGCTTCATCTCGGCGATCACCGCGAGGTGCGGCGTGCGGAGGGCTCCGGCGAAGTCCTTCGGTGTGTAGGCCGCCACTGCGCGCTCTAGCTGGTCCTGGCCGACCAGCGCCTTGCGCCTCTGCAGGTCCTGCCGGGCTTCCATGACGAGGCGGGCCAGTAAGTCCTCTTGGGCCTCTTTTGTCACTCCTGGGAGATTCTGGCCCAGCGCACCAGCACGTCGCCCGCGCCTCCCGTGTCGATGGCGTCGCCCGCCAGGCCAAGGCCCTCCTTCCAGTCGCGCGAGAGCCCGGCCGCGCGCAGCGCCGCGGCGGCGTTCAGCAGCACCACGTCACGCCTGGGGCCTCTGGCACCACCGAGGACCTCGCGCGCGATCCGCGCGTTCTCCTCCGGACCGCCTCCACGCATCGAATCCAGCGGCGACCGGGCCAGCCCGAGCTCGGCCGGGTCGAGCTCGTATTCCTTGCGCCGGCCATCGATCTCGATGACCAGCGATGGCGAGCTGACGGACAGCTCGTCCATGCCGTCGCCGGCGTGGAAGACGATCGCGCGCTCGACGCCGAGCCTGACCAGCACCTGGGCCATCTTCCCCGCGAGCGACCCGTCGGCGACGCCGAGCGCCTGGTATTTCGCCCCGGCCGGGTTGCAGAGCGGACCGAGCACGTTGAAGACGGTGCGCACCGCGAGCTCCCGGCGCGGAACGGCGGCGAAGCGGAACGAGGGATGGAAGACGGGCGCGAAGAGAAACCCGATGCCGGCCTCGTCGATGCAGCGCGCCACGCCTTCGGGCGCGAGGTCGATCTTCACGCCGAGCTGCTCGAGCACGTCCGCTGAGCCGCACATCGACGAGGCCGCCCGGTTGCCGTGCTTGGCGACCTTCGCGCCGCACGCCGCCGCCACTATCGCCGCGAGGGTGGAGATGTTGAACGTCGCCAGCCCGTCGCCGCCGGTGCCGCACGTGTCGAGCAGCGCGCCGCCCACCTCGATCGGCGTCGCCATTGCGCGCACGGTGCGCGCGAAGCCGGTGATCTCGTCCGCCGTCTCGCCCTTCATCCGAAGCGCCACGATGAAGCCGGCGATCTGGGCCACAGTCGCGTCGCCGCGCATGATGACCTCGAAGGCGGACGCCGCCTCGTCCTCCGTGAGCGATTCGCACCTGACGAGCTTGGCGATGGCTTCGATCACGAGGACCCCTTCGAAGCGCGCCGCACGAAGTTGGCGAGCACCTTCTTGCCTTCTCTGGTGAGCACCGACTCGGGGTGGAACTGCACTCCGTACGTCGGATGCTTGACGTGGCGCAGGCCCATCACGGTGCCGTCGGCGGTCCAGGCGGTGACCACGAGCTCGCCTGGAACCGACTTGCGCTCCACGATCAGGGAGTGATAGCGAGTGGCCTCGAACGGATCGCTGACACCCGCCAGGACACCGGAGTTGTCGTGCCTGATCCAGGACGTTTTCCCGTGCGCCGGCTCGTTGCGCACGACGCGGCCGCCAAACGCCTCACCGAGGCACTGGTGGCCCAGGCAGACGCCCAGGATCGCGAGCCGGCCGCTGAGCTCGCGGATGGCCTCGGTCGAGATGCCGGCCTCGCTTGGCGTCCCAGGGCCGGGCGAGATGACGATGCCGTCGAAACCGGCCAGCTCTGCAACGCTGACCTGGTCGTTGCGGAAGACCCGCGGCTCGGCCCCTAGCTCGGCGAGATACTGGACCAGGTTGTAGGTGAACGAGTCGTAGTTGTCGACCATCGCCAGGTTCAACTACATGTCCTCCGCCATCTCTATCGCCTTGAACATCGCTCCCGCCTTCTCCAGCGTCTCCTCGAACTCACGCTCGGGCCGCGAGTCGGCCACCACGCCGGCGCCGGCCTGCACGTACGCCATCCCCTCCGCGACCACCACGGTGCGCAGCGTGATCGCCATGTCGAGGTTGCCGCCGAAGCTCACATAGCCGAGCGATCCGGCATAGACACCGCGCTGGTCCGGCTCCAGCTCCGAGATGATCTCCATGGCGCGGATCTTCGGGGCCCCGGAGACCGTGCCCGCCGGAAAGGCCGCCCGCAAAGCGTCGAGCGAGGTACAGCCGTCTTTCAGCTCGCCGCTGACCGTGGACGAGATGTGCATCACGTGCGAGTAGCGTTCGACCTCCATCAGGCGGTCGACGCTGACCGTGCCCGGGCGCGCGACACGTCCGACGTCGTTCCTTCCGAGGTCGACCAGCATCACGTGCTCCGCGCGCTCCTTCAGGTCGGCGAGGAGCTCCTTCTCGAGCCTGACGTCTTCCGCGGGATCAGCTCCTCGCCGGCGCGTGCCCGCAAGCGGCCGGGTCTCGACACGGCTGCCTTCGACCTGCACGAGCTTCTCCGGCGACGTGCCTACGACATGGCGGTCCCCGCCAAGGCTGAGGTAGTACATGTAAGGAGACGGGTTGATCGCCCGTAGGCAGCGGTAGACGTCGAACGCGCTCGCCTCCAGCGGCTTGCGAAAGCGCTGCGAGATGACGACCTGGAACGCGTCTCCGGCCAGGATGTGCTCGCGCGCGGCGTCGACCATCGCGTGGTACTGGCCCGGCGTGACGTTGGATTCCCAGCGCGCGCCGTCAGCGCCCCTGGCGTGCTCGGCGACCTGGTCCGAGGCGAGGCGGCTCTCCATCTGGTCGATCCTGCTCACCGCCGCCTCGTATTCCTCCTGGCCGGGTCGGTGGATCGTGAGCAGCTTGAGCCGCCGCGTGACGTGGTCGAACACGGCGAGGTCCTCGGCGCGCAGGAACGCGCTCTCGGGCATCGGCGGTGGCGCGCCGGCCGCGGCGGGCAGGCGCTCGAAGTGCCGAGCGGTTTCGTAGCCGAGGTAGCCGACGGCTCCCCCGTGGAAGCGGGGTATCCCTTTGACCGGGGCCGTGGACTCTGCGGCCACCGCCATCAAGGCGGCAAGGGGGTCGTCGCCACTCGTCTCGAGCGGCTTTGGCTCAGAGCCGATGAACGAGTAGCGCGCGAGGCGCTCCCCGCCCTCCACGCTCTCCAGCAAGAACCCGGGCTCGCCGGCCGGACAGAGGAGCGTGTACGCGCGAACCGGGGTGAGCATGTCGGCCAGGACCTCCCGGTAGACCGGGATCAACTCATGGTCTTTGGCCAGCGCCCGGGCTTCGTCCCGGGTGGGAATGCACTCTCTCATCTGTTCTGTCCTCGTCTCGAACGCTCGTCTGGATCCTTCCGCGCAGCTCGCTCCGGCTGCGCCGGGGGCCAAACCTTATCAGATCGCTAGGTCTTGCCCGGGCGCATCGCGCGCTTCACCTCGCGGGCCTCCGCCATCGACTCCGGCGAGTCGACGTCGGCCACCGTGTGCCAGCTCGCAGCGTGCTTCTCCCAGCCGCGCGGCTTGACGCCGAACTTCTTGGCCAGCACGGCGACCGTGATCTTGACCTTCATGTCGCCGAAGCCGGGCAGCCCCTTGATCCTCGCCGCCAGGTCGTCACCATCGCGGGCCTCTTTCCACACGGCTGCGGCGTCGCCCCCGTACTCGTCTACGACGGTCCGGCACAGCGCCTGGACTCGACTCGACATGCTCCCCGGGAACCTGTGGATGGCGGGTCGCTCGCGAAAGACCTTGAGCAGCTTGTCGGGGTCCATCTCCGCGATCTTGCGAGCATCCAGATGCCCAAGCCGCTGCTTCAGCACGAGCGGCCCGCTGAAGGCCTTTTCCATCCTCACCTGCTGATCGAGCACCAGCGCGATCAACAGGGCCAGCGGGTCGGCTTCCAGGAGGCGGTTTGCCTCCGGATTCTCGGTCCATTCGATGGGCATGCCCAAAAACTCTAGACCACCGGGCTGTGTAGCCTTTTCCGTTATCCGCACCGTGAGGGCCGTGCCCGACCCGAACCAGGAGGGCTACCAACCCGGATCGCGAGAGGACTTCGACCGCCTCTACCGCACCGCCTATCCCCGGGTGTTCCGGACGCTGGCGGCGATCCTCGGCGATCCCGCGGAGGCGGAGGACTGCGCCCAGGACGCGTTCGTCCAGGCGTTCAAGGCCTGGGAGAGGTGGCGGCCGGACGCGCCGGCGGAAGCCTGGATCCATCGCATCGCCGTGAACACGGCCATCTCCTACAGACGGCGCGCCCGGCTGCGAACCGTCGGCGAGCTGCTGAGGCGGCTGGGCAGGCCGGCGGGAAGCGCCGACCCCGCCCATATCGCAACTCAACCGGACCTTCTCGCCGCCCTGCGGACCCTGCCTCCGAAGCTTGCCGCCGCGATAGTCCTGCGCCACTACCACGGGTACAACAACCGCGAGATCGCCGCGGCTCTCGGCGTTTCGGAAAGAACCATCGGAACGCGGCTCAACCAGGCCGCCGGGCGCTTGCGCGCTCAGCTCCAAGAAAACGCGGCGACCGGCTTCTCACTCGACCCGGCGGCGGCGTTGTCTTCAGAGAAGGACCGGAGCACAAATGCCGACCGCTGACCATGACCCGCTGGGCCCGGAGATCGATGGGCGGCTGAAGGACGCCCTCGACCGGATCACGCCGCCATGGACACAGCCGCGCTATGCCTCCGCCTCGATGGGCACGGCAAGGTGGCGGCTCGTACCGGTTCTGATCGCGGTTGGAGCGACCGTCCTGCTCGTCCTGACGGGGACGGCCGCCACCGGCAGCGCCAACCCCACCGTCTGGACCCAGCGTGCCGCCTCGACTCTCGAATCGATAGGGCATCCCGCGGACGCGAGCCCCAGCCCCGAGCGGGTCACCATCGCCACGCCGAGTAGGCAAACGCCAAAGCCGACGCGCGGTGAGACGGAACCGACCCCGTCCCAGCGCGCTGAGCACGAGTCATCTCCCAGCCCGGAGCCTCGCGAGTCGCCGGACCACTCGCCAAGGCCTGGTCCCTCCGCGTCGCCCTCGCCGTCCGGCGGCCACTCGGAATCGTCTCCGACCCCATCACCGACGCCGGGCGACCACTAGCAGACCGCTGGAAACTTCCGACTTCCCGCTGTTCGTGCGTCTGTCAGGCATGAAGAAACCAATCATTCTCATCGTCGGTGCCGTGGCGGCGCTCCTGGTCGCTGCGGTGGGGGTGTCCGCACATACGGCGGGATTCCCTTTGAAGTTCGCCGGCGTATCGCACAGCCAATTCGGCAGCGAAGCGAGCGGCGCGCGCCTCGAGTCACCCGAACCCGGCGAGTCGCCCAAGGCGTCTCCGAAGGCCGAGCCCATCGAGAAGCCGGAAGCATCGGTCGAAGTCAAGCCGACCGAGAACCCCGAGGCTCCCGGCGAGACCAGGTCGCCAGCGGCCGGAGCCACTTCGGGCTCAGGCCTGCACGACGGCGACCACTCAGGGAGCGGTTCCGGGAGCAACGGCGGAACGGCCCACGACTAAGAAGCTCCGCGATCGAATCAAGCCGGGCGAGACGTCGCCCGGCTTTTCTATTGCCTCCGGCGCTGCACGAACTGGAAGCCGAAGCGGCCTTTGACGCAGAGGTGGCCTTCCGTGACGCTGTGGTCGAGAGGCGAGGTCACCTTGACTATCGAGTTGTCCTGGACGTGGAGCTCGAGCATGCAGCCGACTCCGCAGTAGGGACACACCGTTTCCGTCACCGCCTGGCGCGACTCGTCCCACGTCTCCGCCGCGCGCATGTCGTACTCGCTCTTGAACATCAACGCTCCCGTCGGGCAGACGCCGATGCAGTTCCCGCAGTAGACGCAGGCCGACTCGGGCAGAGGCGTCGTGAACTCGGTCGAGATGTGCGCGTCGAACCCGCGGCCTGCGACCCCGATGGCGAACGTGTTCTGCGCGTCCACGCCACACGCCTCGACGCACTTGTAGCAGAGGATGCAGCGGGAGTAGTCGCGCACGTACAGCTCGTTGTCGACCTTCACAGGCTGCGCGACGGTAGCGACGCCACCGCCGAATCGCTGCGGCACCGCGCCGTAGCGCGCCATCCATCCGTGCACCTGCGCGGAGCAGAGCGACATGTCCACCGAAGATGCGAGGAGCTCGAGGACCAGCCGGCGGCTGTGACGCACGCGCTCCGAATCGGTCTTGATCTTCATGCCGGCCTCGACCTTGCGGGAGCAGGCGGGGACGAGCACGCGCGAGCCTTCCAGCTCGACCACGCAGACGCGGCAGACGTTGACCGGGGTCAGGGTGTCCAGCTGGCACAGCGTCGGAGTGTCGATGCGCAGCCGCCGGCACGCCTCGAGGATGGTGATGCCCTCCATGACCTCGACTTCCATGCCATCTACGCCGATCGTCACCAGCTTCCTCGGCATTCCGACAAAGACGGGGTCAGGCATCGCGACCCACCATCTTCAGCTGGACGAGGCCGGAAGCGATCGCGTTGGCGGCAGTCTGGCCGAGGCCGCAGATCGATGCGTCGCGCATGGCCTGCGCAATGTCGCTCAGCAGGCTTATGTCCGATTCGCGCGAACCGTCGTCGCGCCCCTGCAGAACACGGTGCAGGATCTCCTCCTGACGTTTCGTGCCGACGCGGCACGGCACGCACTGGCCGCACGACTCGTCGCGGAAGAACCGCGCGATGCGCAGCAGAATCTGTTCGAGGTCGGCCGAGTCGTCGAGCACGATCACGGCGCCCGAGCCCAGCGTGGCGCCGGCGGCGCGAGTTCCCTCGAAGCTCAAGGCGACGTCGAGCTGCGCCTCGGTCACAAACGAGCCGGCGGCCCCGCCCAACAGCACCGCCTGGAGCGTCCTGTCCTGGCGCAAGCCTCCCGCAAGGTCGATCAGGGCGCGGAGCGTGGTGCCCATCGGCACCTCGTACAGCCCGGGCTCGCGCACGCAGCCCGAGACGCAGAAAAGCCGGGTCCCGGTCGAGTCCTGGGTGCCGGTCGCGGCAAACGCCGCACCGCCGCCGGCGACGATGTCGAGAACATTGACAAGGGTCTCCACGTTGTTGACCAGCGTCGGCTTGCCGAACAGCCCGACCTGCACGGGGAACGGCGGCTTGTTGCGAGGCTCACCCCTTTTGCCTTCGATCGAGTTGAACAGCGCGGTCTCCTCGCCGCATATGTACGCCCCCGCGCCGCGCCGGACCTCGATGTCGAAACGAACGCCCTTGCCATCGATGTCCTCGCCGAGGAAACCGTGCAGGCGAGCTTGCTCGATCGCGCGGAGCATGCGTCGCCTCGCGAGCGGGTACTCACCGCGGACGTAAAGGTAGCCCTGCTCACAGCCTGTCGCGAACGCGGCGATCGTCATCGCCTCGACCACGGCAAACGGGT
>DAIPXW010000007.1:0-18436 GCA_036783075.1 Candidatus Dormiibacterota bacterium
GATCTCCTCGTCGCGGCCGATCACCGGGTCGAGCTTTCCGGAAGCGGCGAGCTTGGTCAGATCGCGGCCGTACTTCTCCAGCGCCTGGTACTTGGACTCGGGATTGGGGTCGGTCACGCGCTGGTTGCCGCGGATCTGCTTCAACCCTTGGAGCAGCGCATCATGCGTCGCGCCTGCGGCCTTCAAGGTCTTGTTGTCCGCCAGCGCGAGCACCAGGTGCTCGGTGGAGATGTACTCGTCCTTGAGCCGATCGGCCTCTCGCTCCGCCTGCTCGAGGACCTTGTCGAGCGCGGGGCTCAGGTAGGGCTGCCTGCCCCCGCTGACCTTCGGAAAGTGCTCGACGGAGGAGACGAGCGCCGGCTCGAGCGCCTGCGCCGAGACGCCGGTCCGCTCGAGCAGTGTCCGGGCGACGCCTTCCTCCTCGCGCACCAGCGCGAGCAGGAGATGCTCCGGCTCGACTGCCTGCTGTCCGCTTTCGTGCGCCAGCTCGGCAGCCCGCTGGAGAGCCTCCTGCGCCTTTTCGGTGAACTTCTCCGACCTCATGTTTTGAGATTTCCCCTGGGCGCCGGCCGCCAAACCGCCAGACCGTATCTTGTCGACATGCCTGAGCTTCCCGAGCTAGAGGCGCTGCGCCTGCGCCTGGGCCCCCGCCTGGACGGCAAGCTCATCACGGCGGCGACCGTGAACCCGAAGAAGGCGCACCTGCTCCGCTACCCGGTCGACAACTTCGCCCTGGAGCTCCCGGCACGCCGGATCACCTCCCTGACCCGAAGGGGCAAGCACCTTGTTTTCGCCACCGAGCTTGGTGGCGGCGGCGAGCCGCGATGGCTGGTCATCAACCCTATGCTGGGAGGCCGCTTCCAGCTGGTGGACGGCGACTTGCCGGTGCCTGCGACAGAGGTGTTCACCATCCGCGTCGAGGGCCGCCAGGAGCTTCGCTACCTCGACTTTCGGGACATGGGCCGGATCTACTGGGTCGCGGACTGCGACCGGGAGGTGCCGGGCTTTTCGCTGCTCGGTCCGGAGGCGGATTCGGTGGCCGGGTTGGGCCTGGACGCGTTTCGCAAGCGGCTGCGGCGGTTTCGCGACGAGCTGAAGGACCTGCTGCGGAACCAGGAGTTCCTGGCCGGGATCGGGAACGCGTACTCAGACGAGATTCTTTTCGAGGCTCGGCTGCTCCCGCTGCGCCGCCGGGCGTCGCTGAAGCCCGCCGACGAGGAAGCTCTTTTCGCGGCCATTCCGACCGTCCTTTCGCGTGCTGTCGATGCGATCCTGGCCAACCCGAACTACGACGAATCGAAGCAGGACCGGTCATTCATGTCGGTGCACATGAAGGGCGGCAAAACGTGTCCCCGATGCGGACACCGGATCAGCCAGCTCGGGTCGAACCGCGAGCCCCTCAACTTCTGCCGAGGCTGCCAGGTCTAGACGGGCAGACCCCTGCGGGGTCCCTCCCTCCTCCGAGCCGTCCCCTCCCCCGCCGGCCAACCGAGTCCAGCGTAAGGAGGCCGTCAACCCAGCCTGTTAAGACCGGGCGGCGAGGTTCCCCGCGATGGTTTCGAGGAGCCGCTGCGAGGCCAGCGCGATCTCGTCGACCGCTCCCTCGAAAGCCACCTGGTGGCGACTCGAAGGCTCGCGAAACCCGCTCACCTTGCGCACGAACTGGCGCGCGGCCGCGCGGATCTCCTCATCGGTGGCTAGGACGTCGGCGTGACGCAAGGTCTTGATGCTCCGGCACATGCGACAACGATAGCGAAGCTGGTCACCCCTCCCGGTGTGGCGGCAGCTCCGGCAGGTCAGGAGGAGCGAGCCGGGTCGGGTCGATGCCCGCCCGCTTCAGCATCGCGTTGGCCAACCGGTCGTACCGGCGCTCGGCGATGTCGCCGACCGGATCGGCGCTCGCCGACATCAGCTGCCGGAAGCTCAAAGTCGAGACCGCCCGATAGGCCAGCACCGCGCGAGCCTGGTCGGCCCGCCCGGTCATCGAGGCGATGCGCACGAACGCAAGCGCCGCGCCCGTCTCGCGCATGTCACGCCAGCGCCACCCGGCGTAAGGCAACAGCACCAGCAGGATCGGCGGGAGCGCGACCAGCAGCGCCAGGACGATGGCGAGCTGGAAGATGGCGTCGTGGATGTGATGGCCGGTCGAGACCAGGTTGTCGCCCGAGTACTTCCGCAAGGCGTCGGCGGTGTCGAGCAGGAACTGCGTCAAGTACGGGATGCCACCTGGCACCGCGTGCCGGAATGATTCGATCCAGCCGTTGAAGGTCGTCCCCGTGCTGGTGATGCCGTCGGCGATCACCTCCAGCCCCAGCACCGTCTGATAGATCAGCCAGCCGAGGTACGCCCAGGCGATCGTCCAGCCGACGGTCACCGTGTCGGCGAGCACGCGCAGGAACGCAGGCCACCGCCGGTCCGGGTAGATCTTGATCATCCCCGGAAGATAAGTCACTTCGGACAAACAGTGGTTCAACCTCGATCTTGGCTGGAGCCTTGTCCTGATCGGGAGCGGCGCGATCACCCTCTTCACGACCGCCTAAGCGTTTACACGATCGCGTAATCCACCTCGACCGTGACGGTGACGTCAAGCTGCCCGACCGGGAGCTGGGTCGCAGCCGGTGCTGCAGCGCCGACCGCGTAGTTGGCTGAGGGGTAACCCGAGACTGTCAGGTCGCTGATCCGGATCACCTGTCCAAGCTTGACGCTGGCCGCGCCGGCCATCGCCTGCGCACGCGAATGTGCGTCGGCTATCGCGAGTGTGCGGGCCTCGGCCTGCGCCACCTTGGGGTTGGCGAGGCCAAAGCTGACGCTGACCTGCGTCGCGCCGCCTTCTTGCACCAGTGCGTCGATTGACTTGCCGACCGTGGCAACGTCGTGCCACTTGAGCTGCAGCTGCTCGTCAGCCCGGTATCCACTGACGGTCTGTCCGCTCGACGAGTAGTAAGGCCCGACGGAGTATCCCGCCGTGTTGATGTCCGCATCCGCGATGCCGAGCGCCTTGGCCCGGGCGATGAGTCTGGCCGCCTTGTTCGCGAGATCGCTCTGGGCAGCGGCCGCCGTGGGCTGCTGGGAATCCACGCCGATGTACAGCGATGCCAGGTCCGGTTTCAAGGAAACGGTGGCATCACCGCTGGTGACCACCGCCGGTTGAAAACTCGACGTGGCTGAGGATGCCGATGGCGACGTGACCAGAACCGTCGGCCTACCTGCGCCCAGGACGACCAGGGCCACCGTAAGAGAGCAAACCGTCGCCACGGCGACGGAGAGCAGGACCAAGCGAATGGGTTGTGTCATTTCTTTGAACCTCCTGTCGACGCGAACGTCGCCCGCAGCAGTCAGGTAACAACCGGCCGTGTGGCGGAGTTCACAGCAGAATTTCAGGCGGCTCCAAGGCGCGTGATCGAACATGGGCACGAAATGATTGGAAAGCTAATCTCGACCCGCGACCTCGGGAGGTTGACCTGATGTTCATGCACCACGCCGGACCCTTTGGCTACTTCCCCTATGGCCTGCTCAGCGGGCTGGCGACTCTGTTGTTCCTGGCGGGGGTCATCCTCTTGATCGTCTGGTTCGTCAGGGCGATGGTCGGATCCAACTCGATGCGCCACGTCTACAGCCCGCCGCCTGTCGCCGCGCCTGAATCGCCGATGGACATCCTCCGGCGCCGGTTGGCCGCCGGCGAGATCAGCGCCGAGGACTTTCAGAAGGCGCGCGACCTGCTCAACGAGAACCCGAAGCCATGAGGCAACGCACCCTGGGCATCATCGCCGGGGCGCTGATGCTGGGCGGAGCGGCACTGGAAATCGGAACCGGCATAGCCGCCGCGAGAACGACGGCCCCGACTTCCGCCATCTCACAGCGGCCCGCGCTTCACAGGCAGCCCATGCACCCCGGCCAGTTCGGCCCAGGCTTCCAACGGCCAGGTGCCCCGCCCCCTGCATTTCCGGGTGGCGGAGGGCCGGGCACCTGAGGTCGCAGCGCTAGCGCACTTCCGCTACGTAGCCGACGTCCCAGAAATGGGTGAAGCCCGGGCAGCCTGCGATCGACTGGACGTCGTCCGGCATCAGGCCCCCGGCCAGGACGACGTACTGTCCGACGGTGGCGACGCGTTTTCCTGAGTCGTCGTACAGCGAAAGCGGGAACCCGCCCGCGGTGAAGCCATATGGCCAGAACAGAGCTCTCGCGTCGCCACCGCTTCCGAGCCAGAGGCAGGCTGTGCCATCTGAATTCGCCTCCCCGTGCAGAACCCCTTCCGACCTCGCGAGCAGGGAAAAGCCGTTCTTGATCGACGACGACGCCAGCCGGTAACTGCCGGGTCCTGAATGCGACCACAAGTTGAACGCGACCAGGATCGCCGCGACGATCAACGCGCCGGCGAATGCGAGCCAGCGACTGCGGCCGACCATCCGGTTCGAGCTTAACCCCGCCTGATCCGGCCTTTATATTGCGGAAGCGTCAACAGCTCGCGCGACGGGCGGCGACCGCCTCTGAATCTGCCCGATTGAACGCTGCGAGTCCGGCTGTATAAACGCGGGGGCCTTCGCAGGCGGCTGCCTCAACCTGGCGGCGGAGCGCGGGCTCAAGCGCCGATCGCGAGCTGAGAAGGGCTGGGGTGGCGTCGCTGGACAGCTGAGCGAGATAAGACCCGTCGATCATGTGTGTCGACTGAGCGTGGGACGTGTTTAGCGCGACGACTACAGCCTCCGGGTTTGCGAAGTTGAGCGCCAGCAAGATGACCAGGGCCGTCGCAGCAGTCAGTCCGACGAACCACCGACGACGACGGAAAAGCCCGGCAAGGTCGGCGGCCAGGAGCACGAATACAACGGCGATCCAGCCCGCGAAGATGTGGCTGTAGAGCCGCAGCATCGTGAAGCCGTAGGCCTGCTCGTAAAGGCTCAGGCGCCCAAACGCCACCACCACGATGAGCAATGTCAGCGCGATCGCGGCCTCCGACAGGACCACGAAAGCCCGCTTGTCCTTCTTGCCCGAAAAACCGGTGATGCGGCTGAACATGACCAGCGTGACGAGGGTGATACCGCTCACCCAGAGCAGCTGGAAAAACCCTGACCGCGCGTAGTCCGCGTACGTGACGCCTGCCGATCGCAGCGCAGCGCCCGCGGCGCCCATCGCCGCGAACACCTGGGCGAGAGCGAACGCCACAAAGACGGCGTCCAGGACGGCGAGCACGACCAGGCCCTCCGTCGAGCCCAGCCGCCACACAGGTCCGTCCACCCTCGCCACGGGCTCGGCGGCTGCCAGGCGGAGCAGTCCGGCGGCCAGCACGGCGCCCAGAAGAACGAAGCCGCCGTCGAGCGCGAGCCGGCCGAGGTCCAGGTTCAGCGTGAAGAACGATGCGAACACCGGATCGGCCGATGCGAGCAGGGTGGCGATCACGGCGGCGATGGGAGCGGCGATGACCAGGCCGCGCGCGAGTGGCGCGGCCGATTTGAACCGGTTTCGGGCCTCGGCGATCGGCCGGCCTACAAAGGCGAGCCCGGCGGCAAGGTGTGCGAGTGCGTGAACCGCGCGGGCGGCAACCTCGGCGATCCCCAGGTCGAGCAGCGAACCTCGAGCGGCGAAGGACGCCGCCAGGCCCAGGAGCCCGGCGCTCACCAGCAGGTCGGGCCACAGCAGCCAGGGGCTGGCCCGGACCGTGAACCAGGCCGCAAAGATCGCCGCCGTGATCGCGAGAAGGCGAGATTCGAGGCGATGCAAGCGACCCGCGAACACCAGTACGAGCGCTGCCAGCACGAATGTAGCCGAGGCTGCGAGGCCGAAGTTGTTTACCCGCAAAGCCTGGTCCGCGAGCACGCCGACAAGCAGGACGCAGGCCACGGTCGTCCAGCTCGCGCGGCGATTGAGCCGAAGGTTGGTCCATGGCGGAACGCTGTTTACGATCGAACCGGCCGCCGGCTGCCATGACATTCCGTCCCAGCGCCACCGTCCATCCGGCGAGAGCTGGCCGGGGGTCATTGATCCAGCGTCTGACATCGAAGGCTTCAACAGTCGAGGCGGGGTGAATGGTTACCGATATCCTCGACGGAAGGCGATGCTCGGCAGGTTTTTCGGTCACCGGCTTTCCAGGCTGGTCACCTGCATCGTCCAGCGTGAGGGTGGGGCCTGGCTGGCCACATGGGCGTCAGACGGCCGCGTGCCGGCCGACTTTTCCGACGAGTCGCTCACGGCGGCCGCGGGGCGGGCGACCGCAGAGATCGCAACCCTGTATGCAGACCAACCGCCCGCGGACCAGGCCGAGCTCCAGCTCGCCATCTACCCGTGGCCCGACACCACCGCCAGGGTGATCCTGGACATCGATCAGGATTCGGACGGGTTCGCCGCCCGGGACATCGAGGGTTCGGGCGTGCTGGTTCGTGCCGAGTCGTTGGAGGCGCTCGTGCGCGAGGCGGAGCTGACGCTGACCAATCCGCGTGACGCCATGTTTCGCTGGGTGCGCCGGATCACCACGCTGCAGCGATGAAAGGCAGGCCCGGAACGGATGCAGGCGAATTCGACGCCCGCGTGCTCGAGAACTTTGTCGACGCTGCAGGCCGCCTGCACGGAATCCCCGCTCAGCGAAAGAAGCGGCTGGCGGTCCTGCGGTGGCTGGTCGAGGACTTCCGGCCCAGCCGCCACTACAGCGAGGCGGAGGTCAACGAGATCATCTCGCGGAGGCACCCGGACTTCGCGACTATCCGGCGCCACCTGGTGGACGAAGAGCTCATGCAGCGGCAGCGCTCGGTCTACTGGCGCACTGGTAGCGTCCCCAACGTGGGCCACGACCCGACTTCATGGCCCGCTAGGTGAGCCGAGTCGGCATCCGACGCCTGGGTGTGCAGGTTCCTTTATGTTGAACACGCTCCCGAATACCGTTTGATGGTTTAAGTCGTATTCTCAGCTGCGAGCATCACGAGTCGAGGTGTCAATGTCAGCTTCGCTCCGGCCTGCCTCGTCTTCGCAATCGGCCGGCCTTTTGATGCCCTCATCGCTCTCGGGCGTGCGCGGTGCGATATTCGGGGCGATTTGCGGCGCGGTGCTGCTTTCGATCCTGGCCCTCGAGTTCCTGGTTGCGCCGTACGGCAGCCTCGGCGCCCTTGCAGTGGTGCCGGTTGCCGCCGCTGCGTGGTTGCTGCCGACAAGGGGCGCGATGCCCGTAGTGGTGCTCGCCGTGATCGTGAGGGGGCTCGGGGTCAGCGTCGGGAGCGTCGACCGGCTGACCGCAGGCGTGGAGGTGCTCGTCCTGCTCATCGTGGCGGTGGCTATAAGACAGGCCGGCGCCCTGCTGGTGAGGTGGCAGAACTCCGAAGCGCGGCTACGGCTGCAGAGCGAGCGCATGGCCGTCCTGGCTGAGCAAGAACGTATCGGCAAGCAGGTTTACGAAAGCACCATTCACGCCCTTGTCGGCGCAACATTGCAGCTCCAATCCGCCGTTTCCATGATCGAGCAAGTCCCCCCGCGCTGGCGTGTCCAGGCCACGATCGACGAGCTTGATGCCCTCACCGTCAAGCTAAGGCAGACGATCTTCAAGTCCGAATCCGGCATCCCGCAAGCCGCCTCCGTGCACGAGGTTCGAAAATAAAGGGCTCCTTTAGCGCATCGGGGTGGCAGGGCGGCCGTCTAAGCAACAGCTGCGGCTCGGACAAGCCACCAGACATGTGGCACCTTGATTGACGCCATGAATAAGGTCGACGCTTTCGCGCACATCCTGCCCGGGCGCTACCTCGCCCGGTTGGAGACGCATCTCGAAGGCGCGATCTCGAGGGAGCAGCTTCGGTACTACCGCGAGGGGGTTTTCCACTTCGATGAGGTCCTGACCGATCTCGACGCTCGCTGGCGCAAGATCGAGCCATATGGGGACTATTCCCAGGTGCTCGTCCTGGCGGTCCCGCCACTCGAGGAGGTGGGTCCGCCCAGCGTGGCGGCCGAGTTCGCCCGGCTGGCCAACGACGAGATGGCGGAGCTGGTCGACCGGCACCCCGACCACTTCGCCGGCTTCGTCGCCGCCCTGCCCTTGAACGACGTCGAAGAATCGATCCTGGAGATCGACCGTGCGATCGGGCAGCTTGGCGCTCTTGGGGCCCAGATGTTCACGAATGTGCAGGGGGCTCCGCTCGACGACCCCCGTTTCGATCCCATCTTCTCGCGCTTCGAGGCTGTCGACCGAACCGTCTGGCTCCATCCGACCCGCAACGCAACCCGGCCGGATTACCCCACCGAAAGCAAGTCGGACTACGGTCTGTGGTGGTCGATCGGGTGGCCTTACGAGACGGCGGCGGCGCTGTCGAGGTTGGTCTATTCGGGGCAGATGGAGCGCCACCCGAACCTGCGTGTGATCGCCCATCACGGCGCCGGCATGGTGCCTCACTTTTCGGCCCGGTTGGGCATGGGACCGGGCTACCGCCAGGTCAAAGACACTCTTCCCCGGCCGCCGCTCGAGTACTTCCGCCGGTTCTACGCCGATACTGCGCTCTTCGGCGCGCCGCACGCTGTCCGCTGCGTGCTCGACTTTTTCGGCCCGCGCAACGTCCTCTTCGGCACCGACATGCCCCTGGGGCCACCCGACGCGGTTGAGGCCACGATCGATGACATCGAGTCGTCGGGCCTCTCCGAGGAGGATCGGTCCGCGGTCTACGCAGGCAATGCAATCCGGGTGCTCGGAGCGCGATCAACGTCCTAAGCGGACGACGAGCCCACCTTTGGACTTGATCCGCTCCAGTACACGCATTCCAAATTGGCGGAGGGGCAGGGATTTGAACCCTGGATAGGCTTGCACCTATAACAGTTTTCAAGACTGTCGCCATCAACCGGACTCGGCCACCCCTCCGCGGGCACCAAGGATTCTAGGAGGCGGGCTCTAGCGGACTCCGATCAGCTCGATCCCGCCCATGTACGGCTTGAGCACGTCCGGGACCGCGACCATGCCGTCAGACCGCTGATACGTCTCGATGATCGCGTCGATCGTCCGCGTCAGCGCCAGGCCGCTGCCGTTGATGGTGTGTGCGAACCTGGGCGACGCGCCCCGCTCGGGGCGGTATCGGATGTTGGCGCGCATCGCCTGGAAATCGTTGAAGACGGAGCATGACGACACCTCCAGGAAGCGGTCGAGGCCCGGGGCCCACGCCTCCAGGTCGTACTTTTTGTACTGCGCAAAGCCCATGTCGCCGGTGCACATCGAAAGCACGTGGTAGTGAAGGCCGAGGCGCTGCAGGATGTCCTCCGCGTCGGCGGTCAGCTTCTCGAACTCGTCCATCGACGTCTCGGCCGTGGTCACCTTGACCAGCTCGACCTTGGAGAACTGGTGAAGGCGGATGAACCCGCGTGTGTCCTTGCCCGCGGCACCTGCCTCCGTCCGCCACGAAGGCGCGTAAGCCACGTACTTCAGCGGCAGCCGCTCGCCGTCCAGTATCTCGTCTCGGTGCATGTTGGTCACCGGGACCTCCGCCGTTGGGATCAGCCAAAGGTCCGCGCCCTCCACCTTGAAGGCGGCATCCGCGAACTTCGGCAGGTTCGCCGTCCCGACCATCGACGCGGTGTTGACCAGCATCGGCGGCCAGACCTCCGTGTAGCCGTGCTCCCGCGTGTGAACGTCGAGCATGAACTGCACAAGGGCCCGTTCCAGTCGCGCGCCCTCGCCAACGAGAAACGCGAAACGCGAACCGGCGACCCGAACGGCGCGCTCGAAGTCCATGATGCCGAGCGACTCGCCGATGTCGTAATGCGTTCGCGGTGGGAAGCCGAGCTCCGGCTTGATCCCCCACTCCCTCGCGACCACGTTATCCGCCTCCGACTCGCCGACCGGCACCGACTCGTGGAAGAGGTTCGGTACGCGCAGCAGGAGGTCGTCGAGTTCGCGCTTCACCGCCTCGGCTTTGCCGAGCTCGTCCTTGGCCACATCTGCCATCTCGCGGAGCCGGCTCTTCAGGGCCTCGTCACGGGTCTTGGCGAACTCCTTCGAGAGCACGTTCTGCTCGGCCTTGACGGTCTCCGCCTTGTGCAGGTGGCCGCGCCAGCGCTCGTCGAGCCTCAGGATCTCGTCGACCGGGGCGGCCTCACCTTTCAGCTCCCCTGCGCGCCGAACCGCCTCCGGGTTCTTCCGGATGAATTCGAGCGGCAGCACGCCTAGCCCTCCGCCTTCATGACCGGGAACAGGATCACGTCGCGAACCGAGGGCTGGTCCGTGAGCAGCATGACCAGGCGGTCGATGCCGACGCCAAGCCCACCGCATGGTGGCAGGCCGTACTCGACCGCGCGAAGGAAATCCTCGTCCATGGGGTGCGCCTCGACGTCACCGGCCGCGCGCCGCTCGGCCTGCGCCTCGAACCGCGCGCGCTGGTCGATCGGGTCCGTCAGCTCGGTGAACGCGTTCGCGTACTCGCGACCCAGGATGATCAGCTCGAACCGCTCCACGAAGCGCGGGTCGTCCTCTCGCGGACGGGCGAGCGGCGAGATCTCGACCGGGTAGTCGATGACGAACGTCGGCTGCCGCAGCCGGGGTTCGACGTGCTCCTCGAACAGGTCGTTGAGCTCCTGCCCGACGGCGTGCCGCCCCGTGTGCTCGAGCACGAGGTCGGCCATCCGCTCGCGGCGGAACGGCGGCGTGAGGTTGACGGCCTCGCCCTGATAGGAAGTCTCGAGCGGGCGTCCGGCGGCCATCGCGGATACGACCATGAGGTCTTCGACCAGGCGCATCACGTCGTCGTAGTCGGCGTACGCCTGATAGCACTCCAGGAGCGTGAACTCCGGGTTGTGCCGCGGCGAGAGGCCCTCGTTGCGAAACACGCGTCCGATCTCGTACACGCGCTCGAATCCGCCGACCAGCAGCCGCTTGAGGTGCAGCTCGAGCGCGATCCGCAGGTACAGGTCGCGGTCAAGCGAGTTGTGGTGAGTCACGAACGGCCTGGCGTGGCCGCCCCCGGGCACCTCCTGCAGGACCGGGGTGTCAACGTCCAGAAAGCCCCGCTCGTCGAGCAGGCCGCGGATGGACGTGATGATCTTGGTCCGCGCGCGGAAGACGTCGCGCACGGCGGGGTTGGCGATCAGGTCGACGTACCGCTGCCGGTACCTGATCTCGACATCCTTCAACCCATGCCACTTCTCGGGTAGAGGCCGCAGTGACTTCGTCAGGAGCTGGAAGGACTGCACCTCGAGGGTGATCTCGCCCCGGCGCGTTTTGAAGATCGGGCCCGTGGTCCCGATGAGGTCTCCAGGGTCGAGATCCGCAAAGCGCGCGAACTCCTCTTCCCCGATCCGGTCGCGGCTCGCCATGAGCTGGATCCGGCCGCTGCCGTCCTGCAGGTCCGCGAAGGCCACGCCACCCTGCACGCGCTTGACCATCAGGCGGCCGGCGAGCGAGACCGGTTCCGTCCGCTCAGCCTCGCCGAGCGAGGCCTTGGCGGCCTGGCTGTCATGGGTCGGCCTGAAGCCGCGCGAATAAGGGTCGATCCCCGCCGCGCGCAATCGGTCGAGCTTCTCGCGCCGGTCGCGCATCACGGCCGGCAGGTCGAGGTCCGTCTCCTCTTTCACGACTGGATTTCCCGCGCCACGATCGGAAAAGACTAAGGGTTAGAGGGCTATCTCCTGCTCTTCGGCCGCCGGGAAAGCGTTGACGTCAGCGCCACCCGCCTGCCGGTAGTCGCCCATGGCCTCCTCGATCAGCGCGTCGATCTCGGTGTCCGAGTGCGCGGGGTCGTGGTGGAAGAAAGCCAGCTCCTTGACCCCGGCCTGCTCCGCCAGAGCGAGCGCCTCCTCGTACGAGGAGTGCCCAAACCCGGCGTGCGTCTTCAACTCCTCGGTGCTGTACTGCGCGTCGTGGACGAGCAGGTCCGCATCCCGGCACCAGTTGGCCAGGTCCTTCAGCGTCCCGTTCTCCTCGTGCGCGAACATCGCGATCTCGTTGTCCGTGGCAAAGCAGAACCGCGTCGATCCCTCGTCGATGCGGTAGCCGAAGGTCGGGATCGGGTGCATGAGCAGATGGGGCGTGATGCGCAGCGCGCCGACCTCGAAGGTCTCGCCCGGGTTGCGCTCGATGAACTCCATCTCGGCGGGCATGTGGCTCAGCCGCACCGGGAAGTACGCCGGGTCCATCTGGTCGGCGAACGCCGCCTGTAGCGATTTCGCCGACCCGGCCGGGCCGACGATTGTCAGGTGCGTACCGGGGATGAAGGCGGGGAGAAAAAACGGGAAGCCCTGGATGTGATCGAGGTGGGTGTGGGTAACGAGCAGGTGTGCCTGCAGCGGGTCCGTGGGGCTGAAGCCGGCGCCGAGCTCGGCGATGCCGGAGCCCGAGTCGATGACGATCAGGTTGTTCTCGTTGTCCCTCACCTCGACGCAGGTCGTGTTGCCGCCATACCTGAGAGTGCGCCGGCCTGGGGTGGGCCGCGTTCCCCGCGTGCCCCAGAACTTGATCCTCATTGATTGGCCGTCACCTGGTAGATCTCTTTGGTGATGAAGATGTCGAGCAGATCTTTGTCGAGCTCGCCCCGGTCGGCTTCAGAACGCAGGATGTCCAGCGCCTTCATGGTCGGTACGGCGGGCTTGTACGAACGGTCCCGCGCAGTCAGGGCGTCGTAGATGTCCGAGATCGTCATCATGCGGGTCTGAATTCGGATCTCGTCCCCGCGCAGGCCGCGCGGGTATCCCGAACCGTCGAGCTTCTCGTGGTGGGCCCATGCGATGTCCGGAATGTCCCTCATCACCTGCGACCACGGGATCTTGGCCAGGAAATCGTGGCTCTTGGTGACGTGCGATTCGATTTCCTTTCGCTCCTCGCTTGTCAGCGTGCCCTTCTGGATGCTCAGGAAATGGAACTCCTGCGGGGCGATCAGGGGCTGCACCCTGCCCGTCATGTCAGGGAAGTCGTGCTCTTTCACGGCCGACAGGATCGATGCCTTGTCCTCGGGCAGGACGCTCGGCTCGTTCGCCGTGGCTACGGCCTCGAACCACCTTCGGAACTGATCGATCTCGGCATCGAGGCGACGTTCGATCTCAGCGACCGTGGCGGCGTCGACACCATTCCGCCGGCTGGCCTCCAACTCTGCTTTGAGGTGCTTGTTTTCGGCCAATCGCTCGACCGAGTCGAAGCGCCACCCGATCATGTCCAGCTGGAACGGATACAGCTTCTTTGCCTTGACCAGGATGTCCTCTTTCACGCCGATCTTCCCGAAGTCGTGCAGCAAGCATGCGTAACGAAGCTCCTTGAGCTGGTCGTCGCTGAAAACGACATCCTTGAACCTCCCGACATCGATCCTGGTGATCTCCCTGGCCAGGCTCGTGGTGAGGGCCTCGACGCGCTCCGAATGTCCCGCCGTGCTCGGGTCTCTTTGCTCGATCGCGTAGACGCTTGCCGTCACGAATTTGTCGAACAGATACTCGATCTCTTTCAGCAGGTTCTTGACTTCGATGGCGACAGCGGCCTGGCTGGCGACAGACTCGAGCATCTCCAGGTCCTCCTGCCTGAAGCTGACAACCTCGTCCGGAACGTTGGCGACGGTCAGCTTCGTATCGAAGCTTCGCTTGGCGTTGATCAGCTGGACCGCCCCGACCACCTCGTGGTTGTAGTTGAGCATCGGCACGGTCAGCATCGACTTCGTCCGGTAGCCGTACTGAGCGTCGAAGTTCTTACCCCCCTGCGGCTTGCCGGGCGGGGGGTTGTAGGCGTCTTCGTAAATCTGGCTCGTCACCGTCGTGACCGCGTAGCCGACCACCGTCTTCTCGTCCACCGGCACCTTGAACGCCTGGTAGGTGTCGGCGTCGATCGAGTTGTTCTGGCTCGCGCTCAGGAACAGCTTCGGCTCGCCATCCTCTCCGACCGTCTTCAGCCACAAGCTGGCGCCGTCGGCGTTGGTCAGCTGACGCATGGTCGTGAGGATGAATTCCTGGAGCTTCGAGATGTCCCGCTCGGCGGAGAGGGCGATCCCGATCCGGTTGAGCTCCTCGAACTGCCTGTGCTGGCGCCGCGCCTGCTCCTGGAGCCGGCTGACGGACTCCTTCAGGGCTGCGTTCTCCATCGCGACCCGGAGCAACTCGCGAAGGGCGGCCGGGGATGAATCGAGGGGCGGCGCGATGGAGATCTCCTCCAGGCCCTCGGGGGCCTTCTGGCCACGACCGAGCAGGATCAGAGCTGGCCTCGACACCTCGGCGGGCTCCTTGAGAGCCTCGCCCTCGAGACCCAGCTCGGACAGGGCGTTGGTGAAGCCGGACTGGTCCAGGTTCCCCACGAGGTAGATGTGAAAGGCAGGGGCGGTCTTCATGTGACTCCTAGTTAAGCCTTGCTGTCGCTGTTTTGCGCGTAGATAAGACGTAAACCATCGAGGGTCAGCAGCGGGTCGGTGACCTCGATCACATGGGTGAGGCCGGCCACCAGGGAGGCCTGGCCGCCGGTGGCGACCACCCTGGCCGAGCCGCCCAGCTCGGTCACCATACGCTGGACCATCCCTTCGACCTGGGCGACGAACCCCCAGACCAGGCCCGACTGGATGGACGCGACGGTGTTGCGGCCAATGACCGAGTCGGGCGCGATCGGCTCCACCCGGCGGAGCATCGCGGTGTGGGATACGAGCGCGTCGAGGGAGATCTCCACCCCGGGCGCGATCGCCCCGCCGAGGTAATCACCCTCCGCGTTGATCGCGTCATACGTGACGGCGGTGCCGAAGTCGATGACCACGACGGGGCCTCCGTACTTCGTGTACGCGGCCAGCGCGTTGGCAATCCGGTCGGCTCCGACGTCCTTCGGATTGTCGTAGCGGATGCGGACGCCGGTCTTGACGCCCGGGCCGACCATGACCGGCTCGCACTTGAGATAGCGACGAGAAGCCTCCAGGAGGGCCGGGTTGATCGTGGGCACCACGCTTGCGATCACGACGCCGTCGACGACACCGAGCTCAAAGCCGCGCAGCTCGAAGAGCTGCCGCAGCTCCAGCGCCATCTCGTCGGCAGTCCGCTCTCGGCGCGAGCTGACCCGCCAGTCGGCGACCAGTCGCTCGCCTTCGAAAAGGGCGAGCGTCACGTTCGTGTTGCCGACGTCGACGGCCAGGAGCATCAGGGAACCCGAACTCTAGCGAAGTGGAGGGGGGTGTCCTTGGCTCCAGCGGCGCAAAGCGGAGGCTTCGCGCCGGACCGCGGTCGCCCGGGCGGCCACTCGGCGCGGGTTCGGCGCTCCCTCTAGATCGCGCTTGGCGAGCGACGCCTTCACGCTCCATGGTGTCTTCAGCCTGCCCTCGAGGACCTGCCGGCCGACCGCCTCGTGGGCCTTGCGGAACGGGGTGCCGGCCCGGACGAGGGCCTCGGCGGCGTCGGTCGCCAGCAGTGCCGGGTCGCTCGCCGCCGCCGCCAGCCTCGCGCTGTCGAACTCGAGGTGGCCGACAAGCAGGGTCGCGGCGGCCAGCGACTCTGTAGTGCTGTCGACGGCTGCGAACAGCGCCGCCTTGTCCTCCTGCAGGTCGCGGTCGTAGGCGAGCGGCAGCCCTTTCAGCACGGTTGCCAGCGCAACCAGGCTGCCCAGAGGGCGACCGGCGCGGCCGCGGACCAGCTCCGCGATGTCCGGGTTCTTCTTCTGCGGCATCAGGCTCGACCCGGTCGAGATCTCGTCGGCGAGGCGGACGAACCCGAACTCGGTGCTCGCCCACAGCGCTACGTCTTCTCCAAGCCTGCTGAGGTGGATGGAGGCGCACACGCACGCGAAGAGGAGGTCGAGAGCGAAATCGCGGTCCGCAACCGCGTCCATGCTGTTCAGGCTCAGTCTCGTGAATCCGAGCTCCCTCGCCACCAGCTCACGTTTCAGAGGCAGCGTCGAGCCCGCAAGCGCTCCGGCTCCCAGCGGCATCTCGTCCGCCGCCTCGTAGGCGTGGCGGAAGCGCTCCGCGTCGCGGAGCAGCGGTTCTGCGTGCGCCAGAAGGTGGTGACCTACCGTCACCGGCTGCGCGCGCTGCAGGTGCGTGTACCCGGGCATCGCCCACGCGGCGTGGGCGCGCGCCTGGGACGCGAGCGCATCGACGAGGTCGGCGACCGCGCTGGTTGCGCCGGAAGCGGCGGCGCGGCAGTAGAGGCGCAGGTCGAGCGCGACCTGGTCGTTGCGGGAGCGCCCCGCGTGAAGCGACGCGCCGGCGGGCGTGATCTCGGTCAGCCGCCGCTCGATCGCGGTATGGATGTCCTCGTCCGTCTCACGGAACTTGAACACGCCCTCATCCAGCTCGCGCCTCACGCGGCGCAGCCCCCGCTCGATCGCGATCAGCTTCGCCCGAGACAGGATTCCCGCGGCCGCCAGTCCCCGGGCGTGGGCGATGCTGCCCGCGATGTCGAACGGGTACAGCTCGAAGTCGGTCTCGAGAGAGGACGAGAAACGCTCGAGCTCCGGCAGCAGGCGCCCGCGAAAGCGCGCGCCCCAGAGCTTGCCTATGGCGCTAGCCTCTTGACGTCCCCGAGCAGGTTGCCCATCTCGCGGGCGTGAAGCCGGCCTTGGACCTGCGCGGACGTCCGCACCCCCATGCCCCACAGCTTGATGAAGCCCGCCGCGGCCGACTGGTCGAACGCGTCGCCCTTGCCGTAGGTCGCGAGCGAAAGCTGATACAGCTGATGCGGTCCCTTGCGCCCCACGACCTGGGATGAGCCTTTGAACAGCTTCACGCGCACCTCGCCGGTCACATGTCGCTGCGTCTCCGAGACAAACGCGTAAAGGGCGTCTCGCAAGGGGCTGAACCACAGCCCGTCGTAGACCATCTGCGCCCACTGCTGCGCGACGGTGTCCTTGAAGCGCGCGACCTCTTTCGGAAGCGTGATGTCCTCGAGCGCCTGGTGCGTCTGCAGCAGCAGCACTGCGGCCGGCGCTTCGTAGATCTCGCGTGACTTGATGCCGATCAGGCGGTTCTCCAGGTGGTCGATCCGGCCGACGCCATGCTCGCCTCCGACCCGGTTCAACTCCGTAACGAGCTCGAGGGCGTTCACCGGCTTACCGTCGAGGGAGACGGGGAGCCCCTGTTTGAACCCGATCTCGAGGTAGGCCGGCTCGTCGGGGCAGTCGCGGGGGTCGCGGGTCCACGCGTAGACGTCGCGCGGGGGCTCGGCCCAGGGATCCTCCAGCACGCCGGCCTCGATCGAGCGGCCCCACAGGTTCTCATCCGTGGAGTAAGGAGAGCGCACGGTCGCCGGCACCTCGATCCCGTGCTTGGCCGCGTACTCGATCTCGTCGTCGCGGTTCATGCCCCACTCGCGCACCGGCGCGACGACCAGCAGGTCGGGCGCGAGAGCGCCGGTCGCGACGTCGAAGCGAACCTGGTCGTTGCCTTTGCCCGTGCAGCCGTGGGCGATTGCCGCCGCGCCCTCGCGCCGGGCGACCTCGACCATCATCGCCGCGATGAGCGGGCGGCCGAGCGCGGTCGCGAGCGGATACTCCTTTTCATACACGGCGCCGGCCTGCAAAGAGGGCCAGACGAAAAGCTGCAGGAAAGGTGCTCGACCGTCCGCGACGTAGGCCGCGGACGCGCCGGTCTTCAGCGCCCTGGCCTGGATCGCGTCGAGGTCCTTCCTCTCACCCAGATCGACCGTGAACGCGATCACGTCCCAGCCTTGATCCTTGAGCCAGCGGATCGCGACTGAGGTGTCGAGCCCGCCGGAGTAGGCGAGCACGAGTTTCCTATTCGGCATGCGTCAGCAACTCCTTCAGCGCCTTGCCGGCGGCCGCCTTGCGCAGGACCACGATGATCGTGTCGTCGCCCGCGACCGTCCCGGCGATGCCGGCCAGCGCCGCCTCGTCGATCCTCCTGGCGACCAGGTTCGCGGTGCCCGGCGGCGTCCTGATCACGGCCACCGGCTGCACCAGCTCCACCGAGAGCACGAGCTCGCGCACCAGCTCGGCCGAGCTGCGGTAGCCCCTGCCCGACCGGACGAGGCCCAGCTCCTGGATGTCCCGCGAGATGGTCGCCTGCGTGGTCCGCATGCCTCGCCGCGCAAGCGCGGCGGCGATCTCCTGCTGGGTCTGCGCCGAGCCGCGATTGACCATCTCGAGGATCGCACCGTGTCGCGCGCTCTTGGTCGGCGTCACCTGGTGGCCTGCAGCAGCACGGAGTGAGCCCGGTCGATCTGCTCCGCGCTGATGATGAGCGGTGGCACGAGCCGCACCGTGTTGTCGTCGACGGCATTGACGATCAGGCCCGCATCCAGGCACGACTGCTGAAGGGCCTTGGCCGAAGGCGCCTCGAGCTCGAACGCCTGCATCAGCCCCACGCCACGCACGTCCTTCGCGCCCAGGTCGCCCAGCGCTCCATGAAGAAGCTCGCCCATCTCCGCGGCGTGTCCGACAAGCCCGTCGCGCTCGATCACCGACAGCACCGCGAGGGCGGCCGCGCACGCGAGCGGGTTCCCTCCGAACGTGGACCCGTGGTCGCCAGGCTCGAACACGTCCGCGCGGGGAGCGGCGAGGCAAGCCCCGATCGGAACACCCCCGCCG